>CATOPA010000057.1 GCA_951801965.1 uncultured Erysipelotrichaceae bacterium
ATATCACATATATCTCCCACATACTTTTATTCAAAATAACTTTTTTCTTTTTTCTTTGGTTTACGTATTAAAAAATGCATAAATGATTTCAAATCAAATGGAATTAATGGATATAGATATGACATTCCAAATGGTTTTAATCTAGCAAGATAAATCCATAAACATATATTAAAAATAACAAATCCATAAATATTCAAAAACATAATACAAATGATCATTATAACTTTAATATATTTATTCGTCAGTGATAATTCATAATTTGGTGTTGCAAATCCACCAATAGAACCTATCGCACAAAACAAAAGAATCTCCTCTGAGAAAAAACCTAAATCAATTGCAAATTGTCCTAATAGTAAAGCCGCAACCAATCCCATTGCATTAGATAAAGATTCAGGTGTATGAATGGTCGCAATCCTTAAAAGTTCAATAGATAATTCAACAATAAGAACTTGAACAAAAAAACTATAATCCCACTTCATATATGAAACTGATAAAATCCACACAGGTACCAAATACAAAGAAAGAAGAACTGCACTTAATCGAATCAATCGTATAAAAGTTCCTATTAATGGTGTCTGGCGATGTTCTTCAACATGTTCTAATATTTCAAAAAGAGTTGTTGGTAACATCAAAACGGAAGAAGATGTATCACAAAGAATAGCTATATACCCATGTTGAATATGTGTTGCAACAATATCAGGTCTTTCACTATATCTTACCAAAGGAAATGGGTTATACCCTTGATCAAGAATCAATTCTTCTAAAGCACGATCACTCATAATCAATTCCTGAACCTTAACGTTTTGAATACGATCTAAAACCCTTTTTAAAATATTTCTATCAACTTTATCTTCTAAATATGCAATAGCAATATCCATAGGATTCTTTGTTCCTATTGTTTCCTTATGAAAACATAACTCTACAGATTTAATACGTCTACGTAATAATCCTGTATTATTCAAAATAGATTCATTGAATCCATCCTTAGCACCTCTTACACTTTTTTCTGTATCTGGTTCTTCTATAGAACGATTAGGATAATTCTTTGTATCCATGATATATGTTGTTTCACCATCAAATAATGCACAGTTTCCACACATTAAAGCATATTGAATTTTAGCAATGTCATTTGTTTGGACAATTTCAACGTCGCCCATATTCAAGCAATTTTCTAAATCTTTTCCCTGATCATTCTCTATTCCTTCCACTAACCTTGAAATTAAAGTATCATTAGAAAGACTTGCTAAAAAGTAAAGATAAATAAGTCTTCCACGAAAATTTAATACACGTTGTTTTAAATCATATGAATTATTCATGATTTTGGTTTAAAGAGAATAGCGACCAAGAAACTAAAAAGAATAGCTGCACTAATTCCTGCTGCTGTCAAATCAAACATTCCCATAGCAATACCAAAAATGCCAAACTTTTCAGTAGCTTCCATAGCCCCATGCATCAATGAATGTCCAAAACTGGTAATAGGAATCAATGCTCCTGCATGAAAAATATCAACAAGCTTATCATATACATGAAATAAATCTAAGAAAGAACCTAAAACAACAAATAAACTTGTAATATGTCCTGGGGTCCACTTTGTATGATCATATATCATCTGTGCTAAAAAACATACAAATCCACTAAATAAAAATGCCATTATATAATTCATTATACAACCTCCAAACTTATTGCATGAGCAACACATGGGATAGTTTCCTTTTGAAAAGTCAAAATTGGTGACAACAAGGCTCCTGTTGCAACAACCAAAACACGTTTATACTTCTTTTCTTTCAACATAGGATAAAGATGCCCCATAGTCACAAGCCCACTACAAGCACACCCACTACCACCTTGAAAAACCTCTTGCTGATTCAAATCATACAACATACATCCACAATCATTATATCTTACAACATCTATTTTATGGCGTTGTAACATTTCTTTTAGAATTTTATGCCCATATGTTGATAAGTCTCCAGTTACAACAAGATCATAATCTTGAAAACTACGTTTCAAATCTTGAAAATGAGTTAGAATTGTATCATATGCTGCTGGTGCCATAGCTCTTCCCATATCATTAGGATCATTTTGTGAATAATCTACTACTTTTCCTAAAGTAATTGCCTCCACTCTTACATCTGTTTTTTCATCTGTCAAAAGAGTTGCAATAGCTCCTGTTGCTGTAAAAGTTGTTGTGTCTTTTTTTTGTACACCATATTCAACTGGATAACGGTATTGTCTTTCTGCTGTGGCATTATGACTAGAAACCAAAGATACAGCACGATGAATAAATCCACCTTCAATAAGCAAAGAAGATAATGCCATAGACAAACAAAAACTTGAACATGCACTGTAGATACCAATAAATGGTTTTGGTATTTCTCTTGCTAAATAGTGGACTGTTGTTATTTGGTTCATTAAGTCACCACCAATATATAAATCCACATCTTTATATTTCATGTTTTCTCTTTTTAAACAAATATCTAAAGCATCCCTTAACATCTTTCTTTCTGCTTTTTCAAAAGACTCTTCACCACAATAATGATCATCAAAGCCTTTATCAAAACATGATCCCAATGGACCTTGAAATTCCAACGGCCCACATGTTGTTCCAGTAGAAGCAATATAAACATTTTCTAGTTTTAATGAATTACCAAAAAAGCGTGATGACATAACGAATCACCCCCAATAAAGACGAACTTACAATTCCATAAGTAATCACTGTTCCTCCAAGTTTAAACATATTACTTCCTATTCCAAAAATAAGTCCTTCACTGCGACTATCCATGGCACTAGATGACATGCTATTTGCAAAACCAGTGATAGGAATAAACGTTCCAGCTCCTGCATGTTTTGCAATATTATCATATATTCCTAAACCAGTTAATAAACATGCAAAAAAAACAAGTGTAATTGTCATCATTGGTGTTGCTTCTTTTTGTGAACAATGATAAACATTCATAAAAAATTCTAATATAGCTTGTGCAATAACACCCATCACACCTCCATATAAAAAAGCATTAAAACCATTTTTCACTTTATGTCCTGTTGGCTTGAGTTCTTCTGCCAATTGATCATATTCTTTTCTATCCATCTTCATCACCTCTTCAATAGTGTTTACACTTTTTTTGAAATTAAACAAAAAAGATCTTGAAATCTCAAGATCTATCTTATAAAAACACGTTTTAATATTTTCATTAATGTATATCCTATAAAAATTTCTAATGGTATAACAAAGCAACATTTTATAATACGTATACATAAGGATACGATAAATGGTATTTTATACATCATATCTAACCAAAGTGGTGTTAAACATAATGTACAAATAACTTCCACCAAAGTCACTCCTAAAATCCATAAAGAAAATTCTTTTGCTTCTTCTATATTGATTTTCTTTTTTAAAATCATAATGATAACAATAAAAGCAATAGCTAAAATTAAACAAATAGAAATTAAAGTTATTTTTTCTATTGATGTCAAAATATGTATAGTCTCAGAAATTTTAAGACTTTCCAACTGATAAATATATAATGATGCCCCTAATGCAAGGGCAATAATAAGAGCAATAACAGTGCATTGAATCATTTTTTCACTCAAATGTTTGGCATATTCTTTAACAAGTGAGGGGATAACACAAACAAGAATCATCACTAATGTAAATCCAAAAAACGGAAAACCCGTTGGTACCAGTATCAGCCCCACTAAATCACAACATAATCCAACAACAAATGCATAACTAGGTGTTAAGAAAAAACCAGCTATCATCAATGGTAAATATTCCAAACCAATTTTTAAACTCTCAGCTCCAAACAATGGTATCATAATTGTTAAAAACCTTTTACATACCAATGTAACAATAATAAATGTCGCTGATATAACCAAATTCATAACATTCCCTTTTTCAAAAGGATAAAACTTAAAACAATAAATACCTAACGCAATAATCAAAACTGCTAAAATAATCTGTTCCATAACACAAATTGCTACTTCTTCAGCAAGATTTCCTGCTTCATCCTCATTTCTAGTCCACAGGCGTTAATTCCGATTAAAGAACTTATTCAATAACCGTACATTCTTTGCTACTAATGTAGACTCCTCCTTCTTTATAATATAGGATATATCATATACAATTTATAAAGAAAAGACAATAAAAATTACAGAAAATTTACATTGTTTCCTCTATTTATTCTCTCTTAAAATAA
Source organism: uncultured Erysipelotrichaceae bacterium (assembly GCA_951801965.1). Classification (GTDB taxonomy): domain Bacteria; phylum Bacillota_I; class Bacilli_A; order Erysipelotrichales; family Coprobacillaceae; genus CATOPA01. The sequence goes on from CATOPA010000057.1 coordinate 4,200, forward strand.
AAGGTAAGATTTAAAGATACACTTTTATATCTTTAAAATCTTACCCATTAAATAATAATTTTTATATTATATTCTTATTTGTTGACAACATTTCTTTCTTCACCTTTTAAGAAAGCTAAAATATTTTCATAAACTTCATGAACACATCTTTTCCTTGCTTCTACTGAACCCCAGGCTATATGAGGTGTAAGAATCACTTTATCCATGTTTTCAATAGAATAAATAATATCATTTTCTAAAAGAGGCTCATGTTCAAAAACATCTAATCCTACTCCTGATAACCATCCCTCATTCAAAACCTTGACTAATGCTTTCTCGTCAATAATACCTCCACGTCCAACATTAATCAAATAAGCTGTTTCTTTCATTTGTTTTAAAGCTTTTTCATCAAAAAGGTAGTGTGTTTTTTCATTAAGAGGCGCATGAATTGTAATAATATCTGATGTCTTTAATAAAGTTTCAAAATCAACCTGTTGATAATCACTTGTAACATTATTTCCACTTGTAGAGTAATATTGAACTTTCGCTCCCATAGCACTCGCAATCAACGCAACTTTTCTTCCAATATTTCCTAATCCTACAATCCCCCAAGTCAAGGAAGAAACATCATGAAATAAATCATTAAAGTAACTAAATTGTCCACTTCTTGCATATTCTTTTGATTTTACATAATGATCATAAGATTTATTTTTTTCAATCAAATGCATTAATAATGCAAGAGTATGCTGAGCAACAGTATCTGTTGAGTATCCTTTCACATTTGAAACCTTGATACCATGCTTTTTACAATAATCCAAATCAACATTATTAACTCCAGTAGCAGTTAAACAAATATACTTCAATTTCTTTAAACCATGAAGTACACTTTCATTCATTATATTTTTATTTGTAACAACAATATCTGCATCTTGGATTCTTTCTCTCACTTCTTCTTGTAAAGTATTTGCATACATGACAACATTTCCTAATGAATAAAACTCTGAAAGGTCTAAATCTGTCCCTACAGAATCCCTTTGCAACAAAACAATTTTCATATCTTCTTGTCTTAAAAAGCCCAAAGCTTGATCATAAGAGTAATTTTGCATAAACTTTCCTAACATCACTGCTTCATTTAAATCAAGTATGCTGGATTCCAAAGCCACTCCACACATTGTTTGATCAACAACTTGAAAACTTAATATATGCTGAATCATTGCAATACCTAAAGCTTTAGAAGTCATTGTTGCATAATCATTAATATCTCTTAATACATTTTGTTTAAAGTTATTTTCTTCTAAAGAACACATTTGAATACATTCTTGAAGAGAGTGACATTTCAAAATATTTTTTCTAAAAAAATCATTGTATAAAAAAGGTAACACCAAATCATACAAATCCATTGGTACAGCTTTTCCATAGCCTTTTGTAAAGTTATACAATAATGCAAGTCCTAATTGATCATCTTTCATTTTATCAACAATTTTCATCCTTATTCCCCCTAAATAAATATATTTCAACACGTTGCCTTTCTTCTTTAGCCTTATCATCATAAAAGATCATACATGTTTTCATCTGCTTTTCCTCTTGATTATACTTCATAATATTATATGAAATATAACGACTTTTGCTTTCCTTTAATCCACCTGTTGCACTCCCAGCACTTATAAAATATCGTTGCCCTACTTTTCTAAAAAATGGAAGATGCTTATGTCCATGAAAAATATAATGAATATTCCTTTTTTCAAGCCATTCAATTAAAAGTGGTGCATCTGCTAAAACTTTTGAACTTTCTACAATTCTATTAATAAATGTCTTCTCATGCCACTTTGTTTTAATAAATTGTGCTTTGGTAATAGGATAAACGTGATGATGTAATAAAAGAAGCAAGGTATAATCTTCTAAATGATCTATTGCCTTTAATTCATCATCAATTTCATCTAATTGTCTTTGTCCTACTTTTCCTCTCGCCAAATTTCCTTCACTTGTTGTATCCATCTTAATCAAGATGATCTTTTCATTTTCAAGAACTTTTATATTTTCTCCTAACAAATAAGCAATCACCTTACTCTTTTGCGTTCTTGCAAAGTTAAATCCATGAACAATCACATCATGGTTTCCTAATACAAAAGTCACATCTGCTTTATAAATTCTTTTTAAATAATTCATAAAGTCATTAGCTAAATACATATTTTTACGATTTGGTGATTCCATTAAATCACCTGTAATTAAAAATTTAATTTGATGTTTGGTTTGAATATGTGAAATCACCTGCTGCAAAGATGTATATAATTGAGCAAGTCCTTTTTGTCTATGATAACTGGCGTTGAAATGTAAATCACTCAATTGTATAAAATAAATATCATCGTTGTCATTTTGATAATGTTCAAAAACATTCACACCATCATTGATGAATCTCACAAATTCATCGCAATCCTCTTGTGAAGATAATGGTATAAACTTTTGTTTATGATGATGAAAAACTAATACTCCTGGCCATAAATCAGCATGATACATTGCTACAAAAAACGCTGAAAAAGGGTCAAAAAATGATAAATCATCCTTATGGAAAAACTCATCTATTTCATAAACCAAAAAATGATCTCTTTCAATTGGTAAAAGATGATATTGCTGTTCAAAAGAAAAACCTGGAATCATTAATACATGAGTATAATCCTGATAAAATTCAGATAATTTTAACATATCATCATAAAAAGGAATATGTAAAATATGTTCAACCTCTGTTGCTTTGACTTTTTTTGATAATAATGTATATAAATTTTCATCTATGCTTTCTAAACATGTCCAATCAATCCCTTTTGAGTGTAACCATTCTCTAAAATGAACAATATAATCATATGATGACAAAAAATCCCTCATATAAGCAGATTCGTTTTGAAAAAGAATATTGAAAAATGTATTTATAAAATCTATCTGCCTCATTTTTTTGCCACCTCTTTATTATTATACACAAAATTCATAAACAATAAAAGAAAAAACAGGTTACCCTGTTTTTTAAAACTTTAAATTTCTAGGAGTTCTTGGGAATGGTTCAACATCTCTAATATTTTGCATTCCTGTCAAATACATAAGGAATCTGTCAAATCCCAATCCAAATCCTGCATGCTTACAACCTCCAAATCTTCTTAAATCCATATACCATTGTAAGCCATCTTTTGCCATTCCTTTTTCATCCATAATTTTCTCTAAAACATCATATCTTTCTTCACGTTGACTTCCACCAACAAGTTCACCAATTCCTGGAACTAATAAGTCACATGCAGCAACTGTCTTTCCATCATCATTTAAACGCATATAGAATGCTTTGATTTCTTTTGGATAATCAGTTAAGAAAACCGGTCCACCAACGATTTGTTCACAAATATAACGTTCATGTTCACTGTTTAAATCCATACCCCATTCTACTTTGTTATCAAACTTCACATCAGCTTTTTCTAATAATTCAATAGCTTCAGTATATGTCATACGCTTAAATTCACTATTTCTAACCTTTGTAATACGGTTAATGCAATCATGATCAATCATTTGTTCAAAGAACCTCATTTCTTCTGGAGCATTTTCAAGGACATAATCAATACAATATTTTACCATATCTTCAATCAGATCCATATCATCTTCTAAATCAGCAAAAGCAATTTCTGGTTCAATCATCCAAAATTCACTAGCATGTCTTGATGTGTTAGAATTTTCTGCACGAAAAGCTGGTCCAAATGTATAAACATCTCTAAAAGCCATACAAAATGCTTCTACATGCAATTGTCCTGTCACTGTAAGATAAGCTTCTTTTCCAAAAAAATCATTTTCATAATCTGTTCCATCAATTGTTGTGGCTTTGAACATCTCACCAGCACCTTCACCATCATTTCCTGTGATAATTGGTGTGTGTACATAAACAAATCCTTGTGATTGGAAAAATTCATGAATAGCCATAGATAAAACACTTCTTAATCTAAAAATAGCATAAAAACTATTTGCACGTGGTCTTAGGTGAGGAATTTCTCTCATATACTCAAAAGAATGTCTTTTCTTTTGTAGTGGAAAATCATCATCACAACTTCCTTCTACAACAATTTGGGTTGCTTCTATTTCATAAGGTTGCTTAGCATCTGGTGTTAATTTAAACTTCCCTAAAACACGAATTGCACTTCCTGTACTAATATGTTTCACTTCATCATAATTATCTAAAGTTTCTGCTAAATAAACAACTTGACAGTTTTTAAAATAAGTTCCATCATTTAACGCAATAAATCCAACTTTTCCATTATCACGATTTGTACGAACCCAACCATCCAATTCTACATATTCTAATCCTTCAGTTTCAAAATCTGCTCCAGAGATGACCATTTCATAAAGCTCTCTTATTGTCATAAACTCAAACATTTTTTCTTCCTCCTTTTTTATAAAAAAAGTCATCCCCTAAAGGAACGACTTTATCGCGGTACCATCCTCATTCATAATGTTTCCCATTATGCTCTTTGACTTTAACGCAGTTAACGTGATAGTCTACTTATATTTCTCCTATCAAGTTCATTGAGTGTTCCATATCATTTCTATCCTGTTTTGCTTTCACCATCCAAAACTCGCTAAAAGATATTTGTAATCATATGTTCTCAAATCATCACTTTATAATATTATTACCATTTTTTCTTCATGATTTCAATACTTTTATTCATCAATAGCACTCATTTTTAAAACTAATTCCTGAATAGCAACAACAACATCAACATTTTGTACGACAACATCATTAGGCACATAAAAATAAGTATGTGTAAAATCAACGATTCCTTTGACACCCAATGCAATCAAGCGGTCTACAACATCTTGAACATTTTCACTAATAGCAAGAATAGCAATCTTACATCCTTGTGGAAAAGTTTCTTCTAAATCATCAATATGATTTAACTTTACACCAAAACGTTCTCCAACTTTATTTTGATCTTTATCATAACAACAAACAATTTTTCCAACAGTATACTGCCATCGATTATATTTCAAAATAGCACTTCCCAAATTTCCGACTCCAACCAAAATAATAGGCTCATCTATACCTAATCTCAAAACATTATTTAAAACCTGAATAAGACTTTGTGTATCATATCCTATTCCTCTTTTTCCAAGGGCTTCCTTTTCCACTAAAAAACTAAAATCTCTACGAATTGTTGTATCTAAAACTCCCGTTGCTTCACTTAATTCACTAGAAAGAAAATTTTCTTTTCCAGCACGTTGCATGTTACGTAATGCTTTTAAATAAATTGGAAAACGCGAAACTGTTGCCTTTGACATTTTTTGACTTTTCATACCATTACTCACCTACACTTTCATTTTCTAAGTCAATTGATGGTTTCACACTTAAATCAAGAGATGAAAATAATTGATGTTCATACATAATTCTTCCTGCGGAAGCAATCATTGCAGCATTATCTGTACAATATTTCATTGGTGGGAAAAGAACTTTGATCGGACTTTGACTTGTGAGCTGATGACGCAATCCTTGATTGGCACTTACTCCCCCAGCAACGATGATTTCTTTAACATGATAGTCTTGAGCAGCTTTGATTGTTTTTTGAACAAGAACCTTTAATGCAACCTCTTGAAATGAAGTTGCTAAATCTTCTGGAACAATATCTTCCCCTCTTTGAGAAGCATTATGACATAAATTGATAACAGCAGATTTCAATCCACTAAATGAAAAATTATAGCTATCATCATTCAATGGTAAAGGAAGATCATATGTATGATGTCCTTGCTGAGCCATTTTATCAATCACTGGTCCTCCAGGATAAGGTAAATGTAAAACACGTCCTACTTTATCATAAGCTTCACCTATAGCATCATCTAATGTCTCACCTATGACCTCAAAACAAAACTCATCTTTCATATACACAAGTTCACTATGTCCTCCACTCACAACAAGGCAAAGACATGGATATTCAATATCTTCAACAAGTTCATTCGCATAAATATGCCCTGCAATATGATGAACCCCAATTAATGGTTTATGATATGCTAAAGAAAGTGTCTTGGCGGCTTGAACTCCAACATGTAAAGACCCAACAAGACCTGGTCCTTTTGTGACTGCAATAGCATCAATATCATTCATGCTTACCTGTGCCTCTTGAAGTGCTGCTTTTAAGACTGTTGACACACATTCTACATGCATACGACTTGCTATTTCTGGAACAACACCACCAAACAAACGATGGGTATCAATTTGAGAAGCAACAACATTGCATAATAATTCTCTTTTATTTTTAAGTATAGCTACTGACATCTCATCACAACTTGATTCAATAGCAAGAATCAAACTCATTTTCCTTCCTCCAATCTTTTCACCATAAGATATGCATCTTCATGATTATCCTGATAGTAATTTTTTCTCCTTGCTTCTTTACAAAAACCTAAATTTTCATATAAAGCAATTGCCTTTTCATTTGAAATTCTCACTTCTAAACTCATAACTTCGCATCCATTTTGACTTGCAAAAGAAATGACTTCATTCATTAAAGCTTTTCCTATACCTTGTCTTTGATATGTCTGATCAACTCCAACTGTTGTTATTTGTACTTGTTCATACATTTTCCATATACCAATATATCCAGCAACGACATGATCTTTTTCATAAACAAAATAATAGGCATATTGATTTTCTAATAATTCATATAAAAAGTCTTTAGCTGTCCATGATGATGTAAAAAGCTGTTCTTCTAACATAACAACATCTTCTATATCATCAATATCCATCATTCTTATAGACATATTTTTTTAGCCTCTACATCCTTCAAATAAACTGGTACTAGTGCGTCCACATTTTCAATTGCATCGATTTTTCTAGATAAATCATACATATTTTTTGCAATATCAACCTCTTTATGAGCATATCCTACAAGTTCACTTTGACCAACAACTTTAAAATCTTGATAGTCCTCCATAAATTTTAAAAATTCACTTATATTTATCATTTGCTCATCAATTAATGGTTTTCCATCCTGATAAGCACAAACAAAAACCTTTTGACTTCTTGCATCTATAACAGAAACACATTTCCCATTCATTGCATATGCATTTAATGAAGAAATAACCTTTACTTGTATTGAAGAAACAACACTCAATGTTTTTGCAATTGTCATTGCAACCCTAACCCCAGTATAAGAACCAGGTCCTCTTGTGATAATCATTTCATCTAAATCTTTTAATTCTTTATGATGTTTTTCTAATAATGATGAAAGATATGGAATAGCATTTTCTGATTGTCTTTTTGATCCCATCTCTTGAATTGATTCCATACATTTTCCATCTTCATATAATGCAATAATTAAATATTGATGAGAAGTATCCATGATTAAACTTGTCATTTTTCTAGCTCCTTTATCATAGTCTCGTATTTTTTTCCACATGCCTGAAAAGATAAAGAACGTGTTTGATCATCATTTTTAATAATACGAATAGCCAAACGTTCTTTTGGTAAGATATGTTCAATAAAGACAGGCCATTCTATAACACATACAC
>CATOPA010000058.1 GCA_951801965.1 uncultured Erysipelotrichaceae bacterium
TCCGTTCGCTTTCCTCTCCGGAAAGCTATCCTATAGTCACAGATCGTGAACTGGTTGAACAGGTGAAGCGGGTGCCCGGTGTGACGCGTGTGGAGCGTGTGTCGCAAAAGATGGGCATATTGAAAATATTTCTTCATTTATAGAAATGGATGAAAATATAGATGTCATTGAGTTGGATGAGGATTGTTATATAAGTGCTGGATGGATTGATAGTCATACTCACTGTTTTGAAAAATTTGAGTTGTATGCAGATAATTGTGAGGAAATAGGATATCGACAAGGAGTTACATCAGTTATAGATGCTGGGACAGCAGGTGCTGATAATATTGAGGAATTTTTTAATAGTATTAAAGAATGTAAAACGCATGTTTATTCTTTATTGAATATTTCTAAAACAGGTATATGTGCTCAAAATGAGCTTGCAGATATGACACATATTGATAAAAAGGCCTTTGAAAAAATGTGTAAAAAATTCCCACGTTTCATTTTAGGAGCAAAGGTAAGAATGAGTCAAAGTGTTGTTGGCGAGAATGGAGACTTGCCATTATATGAAGCTATTCAAATGGCAAATCAAGTTAATTTACCTTTAATGGTTCATATTGGAACAGCACCAGCCCAATTAGAAACAGTTTTGAAAAATGTAAGAGAAGGCGATATTGTGACGCATATTTTTAATCCTAAGGAAAATGGTATTGTTAGTCATGGAAAGATTAAAGATTGTGTTTTTGAGGCTTATCAAAGAGGTGTTTATTTTGATTTAGGACATGGAACAGATAGCTTCTCTTTTGATGTGTTAGATATTGCTAATGAAAATCATATTCAAGTTTATAGCATTAGCAGTGATATTTATTTCCGTAATCGACATAACGGTCCTGTTTATAATCTTTCTACAACAATGTCAAAATTATTGATGAGGGGATATACGCTAGAAGAAGTCATTGATTCAGTGACAAGAAAGCCAGCAAAGATGTTTCATCTTGATAAACGTGGAAGAATAGAAAAAGGATGTTGTGGAGATTTTACAATATTTAAAGTTATTCATGAAAATAAGGAAGTCACTGATTCAACAGGTAAAAAGGTTATTTTATCTCAATATATTCAGCCAGTTGCTGTTATTTTAAGAAATGAGTATATTAAGCTTTAGGAGGAATTTATGAAAAACGAGTATGAAAAGTACAATATCAAAAAAGTTATTAATGCTTCTGGAAAAATGACGATTTTAGGTGGATCTAAGGTAAGTGAAGATGTTTATGAACAAATGAGTTTTGGAGCACAACACTTCTTTGAAATCAAAGATTTATTAGATAAAACAGGAAGTTATTTAGCTTCACTTATGAATGTTGAATCAGCATATATTGTCAACAGTGCCTCAGGCGGTATTGCTCAAAGTGTTGCAGCTTGTATTACTTTGAAGAATCAGTGTTCTCCTTTAGACTTATATTGTTTGGAGAATAAAAAAAGAGAAGTAGTAATCTGTAAGGGACACAATGTTGATTATGGAACACCAATTGAATTGACAATTGGTTTAGGTGGAGGCCATGTTGTTGAGGCTGGATATGCGAATGCTTGTACAATTGATCATATTCAATCAAAGATAACAGAAAACACAGTAGCATTGATTTATGTAAAATCGCATCATTGTGTACAAAAAGGAATGCCAGATGTCTCTTCTTTTATTGATTTAGCACATAAAAATCATTTACCTGTGATTGTTGATGCTGCTGCTGAAGAGGATTTATTAGCTTATTATCAGCTTGGTGCAGATGTTGTGATTTATAGTGGAACAAAGGCATTAGAGGGACCAACATCTGGATTGCTTATTGGAAAAAAATCGTTTATTGATCATGTGAAAAAGCAAAGTCAAGGTATAGGACGTGTAATGAAAGTTGGAAAAGAAAACATCTTAGGTTTAACATATGCTATTGAAAAATATTTATCACATCAACATATGTCATTACAACAGCAAACTCAAAGATTTGAAAAATTTAATCAGCAGCTTAATCAAGTCAAAGGTGTTCAGGCACGTTGTGTACAAGATAGTGCTGGAAGAGAAATTATAAGAAGTGAAATTTCATTTGATGAAAAACAACTACATATGAATGCTTCAGTGATAGCTAAAAAACTTAAAGAAGGTCCAGTATGTATATATACACGAGATTATTTGTCTAATGTTGGCAAGTTAGAAATTGATATAAGAGATGTAGATGATCATGAACTTAAAATGATTTATGACAAATTAATGAATATTATTGGAGGTCAAAATAATGAATAAGATTCCACATTACTTGAATGATAAAATTTGTATAAATGTTTTAGCCAATTCTTTAGAAAATGCTAAAGAAATTTATAAGGCAGCACAGGGGTATGTTTTAATTGGTTTATTGTCAAAAAATTATGATTCTGTTGATGAAGCAGTTGAAGATATGAAGCAATATGCCAGTGAGTTAGATAATGCAATTTCTGTAGGATTAGGAGCTGGAGATCCTAATCAGTGGGAAATGGTTGCGAAAATCGCTAAGGAAGTTCAGCCACAACATGTGAATCAGGTTTTTACAGGTATTGGTTATACACGTGCATTACTTGGACAAAATGATACAGTAGTGAATGGTTTGATTTCTCCAAGTGGTAAGGCAGGATATGTAAAAATATCTACTGGACCATTAAGTTCTCAAGGAAAAGAGGCTATTGTTCCCATTGAATCAGCTATTGATATGTTAAAGGATATGGGATGTAGTTCAGTTAAATATTTTCCAATGAAAGGATTATCTACAAGAGAAGAATATTATGCTGTTTGTAAGGCTTGTGCTAAACAGAATTTTATGATTGAACCAACAGGAGGTATTGATTTAACAAACTTTGAAGAAATCTGTCAAATTGCTATTGATGCTGGTGTGAAAAGAGTAATCCCACATGTTTATACTTCTATTGTTGATAAGAAAACAGGAAAAACAAATATTGAAGACATTAAAACATTATTTGAAATAATGAGAAAGTTTTAGGTGATAGAATGAAGATTGTTGCATTTGGTGAGGTTATGATGCGTATGATGCCTCCTCATTACAAAACTCTTACTCAAGCTCATACTTTAGAATTTCTCTTTACAGGAACTGGGATGAATGTTTTATCAGGATTATACCAAATGGGTCATGAGAGTTATCTTATAACACGACTTCCAGATCATTCAGTAGGGAAGGCGGCTTCAGCACAAATACGTCAGTTAGGAATTAAGGATGATTATATCTATTATGGAGGAAATCATATAGGCATTTATTTTCTTGAGCAAGGTATAGGGAACAGAGCAAGTCAGATTACATACCTAAATAGAGAAGAAAGTTCTTTTTGCCAAAGTCAAGTTTCAGATTATGATTTTGCTTGCTTAGATGGAAAAGACGCATTGCATGTCTGTGGTATTTCTCTTGCCATTTCAGATCATTTGAGAGATGTTGTTATGGCTTTTGTTTTAGAGGCAAAAAAAAGAGGTATGAAAGTCATTTTTGATTGTAATTTTAGATCATCTTTATGGTCAAAAGAACAAAATCAAATTAAAGAAATTTATGAAAAAATTCTTTCTTTGTCAGATATAGTTTTTGCTGGATATAAAGATGCAACACTTTTGTTACAAATAGATGCACCTTTGAATTTATCAGATGAGGATAAACTTAAATATGTTTTACAAAAAATGTGTAAAGATTATCATATTGAAACAATATTTGGAACGATACGAGGTGAAAATACTTTAAGTGGCTACATGGTTCATGATTCAGATATGATTATAAGTCCACCAATAAAATTGACAGTTTATGATAGAGTTGGAGGTGGCGATGGTTTTGCTGCTGGGGCTATTCATGGTTACTTTTCAAAGATGGAACCCTATGAATTAATTCGTTATGCTACCGCAAGCGGTGTCTTGGCACATACAACTTATGGAGACAGTCCAATTCTTGCAAAAGAGGTCATACAAGACTTTTTGGAACATGGAACAAGTGATATTAAAAGATAGATTTTCAAAAATTGAAAATAAAGTGTAATATGATAAGATTTCTTTTATAATATAAAGAGATATAAGGAGGAAGAAATATGGAAAAGAAACCAGTAAAAATTGTTACAATTGGTGGAGGAAGTAGTTATACACCAGAATTAATGGAAGGATTTATCAAAAGATATGATGAACTTCCAATTAAAGAAATGTGGTTAGTTGATATTGAAGATGGAAAAGAAAAGATGGAAATCGTTGGGAAGATGGCTCAACGTATGTGGGATGCTTCACCATATGATGTTAAAGTTCATATGACATTAGACAGAAGAGAAGCATTACCAGGAGCAGATTTCGTGACAACACAATTTAGAGTTGGTTTATTAAATGCTCGTGTAAAAGATGAAAGAATTCCTTTCTCTTATGGAATGTTGGGACAAGAAACAAATGGAGCTGGAGGAATTTTTAAAGCATTTAGAACAATTCCAGTTATTTTAAGTATCGTAGAAGATATGAAAGAATTATGCCCTGATGCATGGTTAATTAACTTCACAAATCCAAGTGGTATGGTTACAGAATCAGTGATGAAATATGGGAAATGGGATAAAGTTATTGGATTATGTAATGTGCCAGTAGGAGCAATGATGGCAGAGCCAGCAACTATTGGAACAACATTAGATCAATTGGTTTATAAATTTGCTGGATTAAATCACTTCCATTGGCATAAAGTTTATGATATGAGTGGAAATGAAGTGACTCAAAAAATTATTGATGCTATGTATGAAGGAAAAGATTCAGGAATTCCTGCAAATATTCATGATATGCCATTCTTTAAAGAACAATTAGATACTATGAAAATGATTCCTTGTGGATATCATAGATATTATTATCGTCAACAAGAAATGTTAGCTCATGGATTAGAAGAATATAATACTATTGGAACTCGTGGGCAACAAGTGAAACAAACAGAAGAAGAATTATTTGAATTATACAAAGATCCAAATCTTGATCATAAACCAGAACAATTAGCAAAACGTGGTGGAGCACACTATAGTGATGCAGCATGTGAAACAATTGCATCTATTTATTCAAATGCAAATAGACATATTGTTGTCACAACAAGAAATAATGGAGCAGTTCCAGATTTACCAGTTGATTGTGCAGTAGAAGTATCAGCATTGATTGGAGCAACAGGGGCAAAAGCTATTGCATTTGGACCATTACAACCAGCAGAAAGAGGATGGTTACAATGCATGAAGAATATGGAAATGTGTGTTGAAGAAGCAGCAGTGACAGGAGATTATGGAAAAGCATTACAAGCCTTTATATTAAATCCACAAATTCCTTCTGGAGCAAATGCAAAAAGAGTATTAGATGAATTATTAATTGCTCATAAAAAATACTTACCACAATTTGCTGAAAAGATTGCTGAATTAGAAGCAGAAGGTGTTACAATCAAAGATGATGTTGCAAGAGAATTAACAGAAAAAGGATTATAAGAGTTAAGAAGTCACTATTTAAATAGTGGCTTTTTTGTATTTGAGATACTCTTTTTTGCATCTTGCAATAAAAGAATAGATATCTATTTGAAAATCAATTAAACTGTTTTTTAAGGAGGGATGTATGAAGTATGTTATTAAAAAATCATCTATATATGAGGAGACAGAAGTTGATATTAAATGTTGTCATATGGATGATGAAGTAAAAAATCTTATCAAGTATATTGATGGCATGACACACTATTTAATATGTAAAAAAGATCATGTAAATTATTCTATATTGTTTTGTCATATTTATTATATAGAATCAGTAGATCATCAAACATTTGTTTATACAAAAGAAGATTGTTTTCAAACCAAACATCCATTGTATGAATTAGAAGAAATACTAAAAAACTCGTCTTGTATGCGTATAAGCAAATCTACAATTCTTAATTTAAGTTATTTAAAAAGTGTTAAAGCATTATTTAATGGAAAATATGAAGTTACATTAGAGAATAATGAAAAACTTCTTATAAGTAGAAGATATGTATCTGATTTTAAAAAGAAATTTGGATTATAGGAGGTCATATGAAAAGGATAAGTGATATGTTTTTGATAACAAGTTGTTCATTTATGTTGGTTGTTATGTTTAACTGTTTATGTCAAACATTTTTTGTAGAAAGTAGAGCTATTCAAGTAAAAGATATTTATAACATTTTATTAGTATGCTTTATCATTTCAGGTTTGTTAGTAAATTTATCAATAACTGATAGTATGCTGATGAGTTATATGACAGTCATGATTGTTATATATGTGATGGAATATTTATTTTATGGAGCTGAGTTTTTTACACCAGTCAATTTTATTTTTTCTTTTATCATAATGAGTTTCATATTTTTTATTGTTTATTTGGTTTTATATTATGAAAATGAAAAAGATGCTCAAAAAATTAATCTTTTTATACAAAAGCATATAAAATGATAATGAATATGATATAATCACTCCATAGGTTTATTTATGAGCAGCGCAACCATAAATGAAACCAAAAGTAGCATTTATGTTATGTTTGGTTGGTAGAAGCAACCAGATAAAAGGGAATATAATTATGATGAGAGGGGGAATGACTTTGAATGTCATAGAAATTAAAAATTTAACAAAAAGTTATGGAAATGTAGTTGCCTTAGATCAATTAAGTTTAGAGGTCAAAGAGGGAGAAATTTTAGGACTCTTAGGTCCGAATGGTAGTGGAAAATCAACATGTATCAATACAATTTTATCTTTATTGAAATATGATGAAGGAAGTATTTCTATTTTTCAAAAGGAAATGAATCCGAGTCAGTATGAAATTAAGTCTCAAATAGGAGTTGTTTTTCAGGATGTTGCTGTTTTTGAAGAGTTGAATGTTTTAGAGAATATTGATTATTTTTGTGGATTATATATCAAGGATAAAAAGCAAAGAAAACAATATATTCATGATGCTGTAGAATTAGTTGGGCTTCAAGAATTTTTAAAATTTAAACCAAAACAATTGAGCGGTGGTCTACTTCGTAGATTAAATATTGCTTGTGGTATTGCCCATAAGCCAAAACTCATTTTTTTAGACGAACCAACAGTAGCAGTTGATCCTCAAAGTCGTCATCATATTTTAGAAGGAATTAAAGAGTTGAATCGCCTTGGAGCAACAATTGTTTATACAACACATTATATGGAAGAAGTTGAACAGCTTTGTCATAGGATTGTTATTATTGATAAGGGGAAAGTGATTGCAAGTGGAACAAATGATGAATTGAAGAATATGATTACCTTAGATGAACGTATTGGTTTTACTTTAGAAGAGGACAATGAAAAATTGGTGGATGATCTCAAAAAGATGAATAATGTTATTCATGTTCATTATGAAGAGAAAACAATTCATGTTTCATATCAGGGAAAAGATGATCATTTAAAAAGCTTAATTGATTATTTAAGTCAAAATCATATTCAATATCATCAGCTTTATAGTGAAAGACCAACATTAAATGATGTCTTTTTAGAGTTGACAGGAAAAGAGTTGAGAGATTAATGCATTTATTTTTATATCAGTTAAAGCTTTTATTAAGAAATAAGATTATGTTTTTTTGGACCTTACTATTTCCTCTTGTTTTAGCAACCTTATTTCATTTAGCATTTTCTCAATTATTGGATAGTGAGCATTTTGAAATCGTTGATGTTGCAGTGATAGAAGTGAATAAAGATGAACATTTTCATACTTTATTAGATGAATTATCAACAGGAGATGAGCAATTATTAAATGTTCAATATACCAGTTTAGAAGAGGCTCAAAGTTTATTAGAAGATAACAAAATTGATGGCTATCTTGTTGTTGATCAAGACATTGAGATATCAATTAAAGAAAATGGTATTCCACAAACAATTCTTCAAACAATTGTGAATCAATACTATTCTTCTCAAAATCTCTTTAAAAATATATATGAGTATAATCCACAAGCCATTATTGATGGAATATTTGAAAACCTTGATATGAATCAAGACTATTTTCTTTCACAAGATAGTGAAAATACAGATGTCACAGTCATTTATTTTTATACTTTGATTGGTATGAATTGTTTATTTGCTGGATTTTCTGCAATAACACTATCAACAAAAATGGAGGGTAATCTTTCAAGACAAGGTTCACGTTTAACTGTTTCACCAACATCTAAGTATAAGACTTTATTAACAGCAACAATCGCAGTCTTTTTGGTTCATTATACCAAGATGCTTGTCTTATTCTTTTATTTGGTTTATGGCTTAAATGTTCACTTTTCTTCCCAAATTCCTTATATACTTTTATTGATGGCTGTAGGAAGTTTTGTTGGTATAGAAATGGGAAATTGTATTTGTAGTTTATTGACAAAAAGTGAAGACACAAAAATTTCTATTAATACGTCTTTAACAATGTTGTGTTCTTTTTTTGCAGGTATGATGATTGTTGATATGAAATATCTTGTTTTAAAATATTTCCCAATAGGAGCATATATCAATCCTGTGAGTTTGATAACTGATGCTATGTATGCACTTTATTATTATACAACTTATGAGCGTTACTTTTTCAATGTCTTTTGCTTATTAGCAATCGGAATCATTTTATTCACAATATCTATTTTTATGATGAGGAGAAAGCAATATGATAGTCTTTAAAAATTATTTAAAAATGACAAAAAACTATATAGCTATTATTATGCTTTATTCAGCAATCTTTATTTCTTTTGCAGTTGTTCAATCATTAAATCAAAAAGCAACAACATCTTATCAAAAAGAAGATATTCGTATTGCTATTATTGATCATGATCAAAGTCAATTGACATCTTATTTTAAAGAATACATTTCAAAGAATGCGATTATAGAAAATATAGGGGAAGATGAAGAGTCTTTAAAAGATGCTTTATTTTTTAGGCAAGTTGATTATATTATGATTATTCCTCAATCATTTGGTCAAGATTTTATAAATGATCAAGATGTTCAAATATCAACAATGCAGATTCCTGATGCTTATGAAGCTGTTTATGGTGAAACATTGATGAATAGATATCTGAATACTTTGCAGCTTTATTTAAAGGCTGGAATGGATGTCTCTACAGCATCACAACATGCTATAAAAGATTTAAGTATTGAAGCAGTAGTGCATATGGAAAGTAATATAGAAAATAATGAATTGTCATCAGTTTCATCATTCTATAATTTCTCTAACTATGCTTTGTTATCAATTATTATTGTTGTGATTTCCATGATTATGGTTTCCTTTCATCATGAACCTATTCAAAAACGAAATCTTGTTTCGCCACTTAAAACACATACATTCCAATTTCAACTCATTTTAGGAAATATGAGTGTTGCTTTTGGGATATGGCTTATATATATCATTATAAGTTTTATAATGTATAGACAAACAATGATGTCAGCATATGGTCTTTTATATATTCTTAATTCACTTTGCTTATTGATTTTCATTTTATTGTTTGCATTCCTTTTAACAAAGATTACTGATAATAGAGAATTGATTAGTGGGATTGCTAATGTAGTGAGTTTAGGAAGTAGTTTTTTATGTGGAGCTTTTGTACCACAAGCTTATTTAGGACAATTTGTTTTGAATATTGCTCATTTTTTACCAAGCTATTGGTTTATTAAAAATAATAATGAAATTGCATTATTAACACATATTGATTATGAAACAATTCAACCACTTCTTATGAATATGGGAATTATTTTGGTATTTGCTTTACTTTGTTATTTAATAACTCTTTTGGTAAGTTATTTTCAAAGAAGAAAAGCATAATGATAGTAAAGTATTGTTTAACTTAAGCAATACTTTATTTTTTATTTATACTTTTAAAAATATGAAAGTATATTGATGAATGATTTTATGAAAAAGATATATTTATCTTGTCTAAATAAGAAAACAAGTATAAAATAGATGAGGCAAGGTGGTGAGGGAATATGAAGCGTTATGGAGAGATTATTATGATTATTTTGGGAAATATGTTTCTTGCATTTGGTGTGAGTGCATTTATGATTCCTCATCATATTATTATTGGAGGATCAACAGGTATTGCTTCATGTATGCAATATTATTTTCATATTCCTTTATCTTATACAGTCATGTTTATTAATGTGATTATGTTTTGTATTGGTTATTTGATACTTGGAAAGAAGTTTGCTTTTACAACAATTATTTCAACGTTTGTTTATCCTATTTTTTTGAATACTTTTCAATCTATAGATGGACTTCTTACCTTTTGTGATGATATTGTTTTAGCCGCTCTTTATGGTGGTGTTATTATAGGATTAGGTATTGGACTCATTATGAAGGCAGGGGCTTCTAGTGGAGGTATGGATATTCCTTTGATTATACTTAATAGAAAAAAAGGAATACCTATAGGAACATCTATGAATATTTGTGATACACTTATACTCATAACACAAATGACTTTTTCAAATACAACAGAAATTCTTTATGGAATCGCTATTGTTTTTGTGATTTCATCAATGATTAATAAAGTTTTGACATCAGGAATTTCACAAGTGCAAATGTTGATTGTTTCACCAAAATACGAAGAGATTAAATATCAGTTGTTGCATCACTTAGATAGTGGTGTCACAATGGTTTATATAGAAACTGGTATGAATGAAGAGAGTCAAAAAGCAGTTCTGGCAGTTTTTTCAAATCGTAAAGTGAATAAAGTAAAACAAGCTGTTTTAAAAATAGATAAACATGCTTTTATGACAATTACTCATATTACTGAAGTTAATGGGAGAGGTTTTTCTTTTGATCGATATTTGGATTAAGAGACAAAGGTCTCTTTATTTTTTTTATGATTTCATGTAGAATAATGTTGAAAGAAGGGGAGAAACATGGGTATTGTTGTGATTGGATCCGTTTTTGTGGATATTAAAGGTTTCCCATATTCTAAATATATTCCAGATGGAAGAAATTCAGGATATGTGAAGTACATACATGGTGGTGTTTGTAGAAATGTTGTAGAAGATATTGCAAATATTGAATTAAGACCATATTTTGTTTCATTAGTTGATGAAAGTGCTCTTGGACAAGAAGTGATTAAAAAATTGAATAATCATAAGGTGAATACGCAATATGTGCAAAAAGTTGCTGGTGGAATGGGAACATGGGTTGCTGTTTTTGATGAAAAGGGAGATTTAGCTGGTTCTATTTCGCAAAGACCAAATTTAATGCCTATTTTGAATTTGTTAGAAGATAAGGGTGATGAAATATTTAAGCAATGTGATTCTATTGTCTTAGAAGCAGATATTGATAGGGAAATTATGAAAAGTGTTTTTGATTTTGCAAAAAAATATAAAAAGAAAGTTTTTGCTGTGATATCAAATATGGCTATTGCAGTAGAAAAAAGAGATTTGTTGAAGAAATTTGATTGTTTGGTATGTAATGAAATTGAAGCAGGACAATTTTTTACTGAGGACTATAGTCAAACCTCTCCTGAAGAACTTGTTCAGATTATTAAAGAAAAAGTGATGTCTAGTCAAATGAAATCAATGGTTGTAACAA
>CATOPA010000059.1 GCA_951801965.1 uncultured Erysipelotrichaceae bacterium
CTTCCCGGCGAGAGAAGACAGCATGGATTTTTTCTCCGGTGCGTAAATCTGAAGAATATCCAGCGCACGGTCAACAGAGGCTGCTGCCTTTTCAAAGCTGCTTCTGGCATTCGCCGTATCCATCCGCCGGAAATCTTCATCTTCCTCCAGGAATTGGCTGACCTCCATGACGCCCATGCTCTGCAGCTTTTCCAGAATCGCTTTCCGGTTCTTCTTCAATGCGCAGATACTGATTCGCTGCATCTGCAATACCGCCATAATCTAATCCCTCCTTTTTCTTTCCTAATTTTTTTGACTTTTCCAAGCGGTCATCCTGTGATCCGGCTTTGAAAAATCATGCTTGATATCATCCGCAGTCACGGACCATATCTGACAGAATCGTCTGGCACTTCGCATAAGACCATTTTCCAAGTGCAACTTGTTCACAACAATACGAAAGCCACCAATCCCCCCGGAATTGATGACGCTATGTGTATCCGCGTACTTGTGAAAATATCCCTGCTCTGTGCGTGATGGACTCTCTGTCTCAAATCAGTTCCGATACCACAAGATTCACCGCCGCATCGTGCTTCTGCTGGGCAAGCTCCTTAAGCGCCGCCACTTCCCTCCGAATCTCGGACATCGCTGAATCCAAATCCTGTGTACCTTTTTCTTTTGCCTTTTCCATATCGGACTGAGCCTTCTGCTTCATGTTCTGAATCTGTTCTGACTTCAATGCCTCTGCTTTTTTTGCTGCTTCATCCAGAATGTCTCTATACTTGGACTCAGCCTCTCTGACCACAGCGTCTGCCTTCGCTTCGGTCTCTTTAATTGCCTGAATTGTGTTCTCGACCATATCTGACTCACCTTCTTTCTAAGTACACATTCTATATCATACCACAATTCTTGGGATGTAGTCTACAATTTTTTCATAATTTTCCAACAATCGTGCAATAAAGTTGTTTTCATTTGAACAAACTGCATAAAATACAATCACTGTTTATCCTATTCACGATTTCCCATTCTATGCAGAATATCTGTTTATGTCTCCCATTCCAGACGATGCAGGCTTCCCGCCTTTTCCATCCCGGCAAACCGGTTCTGCCGGAGCGCTTCGTAAAGGATGACTGCGGCGGAATTGCCCAGGTTCAGAGAACGGATCCCTCCGATCATAGGAATCCGCACGCAGTCCCCCCGGTGCCGCACCAGGATTTCTTCCGGAATCCCGGCGCTTTCTTTTCCAAACATGATATAGCAGTCCGGCTCGTACCGGATCTCCGTATACATCTTTTCTGCTTTCGTGGTGGCCATATAAAGCTTCGCTCCCGGATTTTTTTCCAGAAAATCCTCATAGTTGATATAGGTCGTGACATCCAGGTCCTTCCAGTAATCCATCCCGGCGCGGCGGAGTGACTTTTCATCCAGCCTGAAGCCAAGAGGTTCGATTAAATGAAGACGGCTTCCCGTTGCCACACAAGTCCTGCCGATGTTCCCGGTATTGGCCGGAATCTCAGGTTCCATCAATACGATATTCAGCATCTCATTTCCCTTTCTGCTTTACAGTTTACCGGCCTGCGGCCATGCGGCGCGGCTAACCTTCCCGCTCATTGCGCAGCCGCTGGATAAAATGTTCCAGTCTCCCCAGCGCTGCTTTCAGATCCTCCAGGGAATAAGCATAAGAAATTCTCAAAAAACCTTCCCCGCATTCTCCAAACGCGCTTCCGGGCACCACGGCAACCCTCTCTTCTTTCAAAAGCCTTGTGGCAAATTCGTCGGAGGACATCTGAAACTCTTCAATACTCGGGAACACATAAAAGGCCCCGTAAGGTTCAAAGCATGCCAGCCCCATGCGGGCAAACTCATGCATCAGGAACCGCCTTCTCTGGTTGTATGCCCTGCGCATCTCCTCCACATCCTCATCACAGCTGCGCAGTCCTTCCACAGCCGCATACTGGCTGTTGGTGGGTGCGCACATGATAGCGAACTGGTGAAGCTTGATCATCTGTTTTAGGATTTCTTCCGGTCCGCAGCAGTATCCGAGGCGCCATCCGGTCATTGCGAAGCCTTTGGAAAATCCGTTGATCACGATCGTCCTTTCCCGCATTCCGGGCAGGCTGGCAATGGAAACGTGTTCTCCTTTGTAACTCAGTTCCGAATAGATCTCGTCGGAGATCACATAGAGATCGTGTTCCTTTACAAATTCTGCCACCGGCTCTAAGTCTTCCCTCGTCATGATCGATCCGGTAGGATTATTGGGAAACGGCATCACCAGGATTTTTGTCCGCTCCGTAACCTTCTTTTCCATGTCATCCACTGTCAGCTTAAATTCATTTTCATTTTTTAATTCCACGACTACGGGAACCCCGTCCGCCATGATGGCACAGGGCACATAGGACACATAGCAGGGCTGAGGGATCAGCACTTCGTCCCCAGGATCCAGCATACAGCGCATCGCCACATCAATGGCTTCGCTGCCGCCTACCGTCACCATGGTTTCTTTTTTCGGGTCATAGGAAACGTGGATCTTCCGTTCCAGATATCGGCAGATCTCGTCGCGCAGCTCCTGCAGTCCTGCATTGGACGTATAAAAGGTCCTTCCTCTTTCCAGGGAAAAGATGCCTTCCTCCCGAATCCTCCACGGCGTATCAAAATCCGGCTCCCCGACACCAAGTGAAATTACATCATCCATCTCGCTTGCAATGTCAAAAAACTTCCGGATGCCGGATGGCTGGACCTGTGTGATTTTTTTCGCGATAGGGTTTCTCATTACGGAGTCACCACCATCCTTTCCGATTCGGTCTTCGGCACCATGATCGTCCCGAAATCTTTGTATTTTTTCAAGATAAAATAAGTTGCGGTGCTGATCACGGAATCAATGGGCGCCAGCTTTTCAGATACGAACCTTGAAACCTCCTTCAGCGTCTTGCCTTCCAGCGTCACCAGCAGGTCGTAGCCGCCGGAGATCAGATATACCGCATGAACCTCCGGATAGTTATAGATACGCTCAGCGATCCGGTCAAAGCCCTGATTCCTCTGCGGCGTCACACGCACCTCAATCAGCGCGGTCACCTTCTCTGTACCGGTCTTGTCCCAGTCAATCAGCGTGTGGTATCCGCAGATGACCTTTTCCTTCTCCATTTCTGCGATCTCATTTGCCACTATGGCTTCCTCCAGCCCCAGCAGCACAGCCAGCTCTTTTAAGTCAATCCGGCTGTTCCTCTCCATATTTTTTAAAATTTCATTTCCATCGTCATTAAATCATTTTTTTCTGGTCTAAAATGATGAATGAGCAATGCATTTTCTAATTCTTCAAAACTTTTATAAGTCTCTAAACTTCCAAGATCTAACCCTATCTGTTCCCCAGTAAGCAAACATTTACCATGATTCAATGTTAATTCTAAGGCTTTGTTCAAATTGAACATTGCTGCATCTGACCAACCCAAGTTATTTCCATGTGTTGTTAATTCTACACAGCCAACAATCGCATAATTTCTTGCATCTTTTTCTTCAATATTTAAATCATCAATCATCGTTTGAACAATAGCTTCATCATTAAAGAATTGTGGCATTCCACTTCCCTTAGCAACAACTTTAATTGCTTCTTGCATAAGTTCATGAGAAGAATGTTTATTCAATCGTACTGATAAATTAGGTTGTGGAAGTCCTAAATGATACTGAGCTTTTAAAAGAAGAAGTGACAATTCATTATAAGTATCATTTCCATTTTCATCTAATCCTCCAACAGCAATATTAAATCCTATTGGGAAACCTGCAAAATACTTTGCACTATTTTGATTTCGTAAATAAACGATTTGATTAAACTTCAACCATAAGCATTCTAAAATCTCCAAAGCATCTTGCTGTGATATTTTTCCACTTTCGATATCATGCTGATAGTATGGATACAAGTATTGATCCATCCTTCCTGGTGAAAAAGATGAAGCATTTGATTCCATATGCAAAATAACAAATAAAAACCATAATGATTGAACCGCTTCATGAAAAGTATGTGGGGGTCTTAAAGATAAATTCATACAAATATCAGCAACTTGTCTTAAAGACTCTTTATATTCATCTTCTACATTATTTAACACATCTAGAATATAATCATGATATCTTTGCATAAAATGAATAGCTCCATCCAAAACAATACAAACACATTCATAAAATTCTTTTTGTTCTTCTTTGCAATATTTTAACTTCTCTTGAGCTTCTTCCATCAATCCTCTTGGGCCAAGCTTTAACCATGTTTGCGTATCAGGACAAATATGACCTTGTGCATGGTCTTTTTGGTTAATCTTCACAACTTTTGCCATGTGATTGATTTGGATACCATATTCATTCTTAATTACATCTTCCATAGACTTTCCATCCCAATATGGATAGATGTTCTCTCTAAATTCTTGAAGATCTTCTTTCTTGATGAGAAAGCGATCCTGTGGTCTTGTTGGTAATGTTTCAAATTCTTTGTTCACCCACGAACAACCACTTTCTGGAAAAACAACACCATATCGTACACCCTTTGTACGATTTCCGACAATCAATTCTTCTTTTTCTACACCAATTTCTAATTCTTCTAAAGCCGCCTTTAATGATAAAGCACGCTTTTTAGGAATAGATAGGTCTTCATTATCTTTATAAACATGTGTAATAATACGTGCCTGTTCAATTGATGCATATCTTGGAGAAGTTAACATTTTCTCTTTTAAAATATCAATTCTTTTTGTTTGTTTTAAAGTATCCATTTTTATCCTCTTCTTCTTGTTTTATTGTTTACAATTGTATTATACATCATTTTCAATAAATTTCAATACAGAAACAATAAAAAACAATATTTTTATTATTGTTCATCAAGAAGATCCAAACCATATCTTTTAAGCTTCTTATTTAACTGTAAAGACAGTTTCTTTTCACAAATATAACCACTAAAATCACTCAAATCAGCAAAAATATAATTTCCATCCAAATCAAATTTAGCACTCTCTGCAACCATATATGCCTTTTTACTTGATTGAATAATCGCTTTTTTTGTCAAACCATCATTCATATCATATGTAGAGACTTTACCTTCATATGCATCAATGCCAACAACACCAATAAAAGAAAGATCAAATTTGAATTGTTGAATTTGTTCAATTGTATATGAACCAATAAATCCATCTCTAGCTCGGTTAAAAATTCCACCAATAAAAATCAATTGAACGGAACTGTTTTGTGAAAATAACTGCATAATATCAATCATATTTGTTACTATTATCACATTCATGTTCTTTTCATAAATCAATTTGGCAATTTCCAAGGAAACAGTAGAAATATCTAAAAAGATTGTTATTCCTTGTTGAATCAATTTGAAAGCATGTCTCGCTATTAACTTTTTTTCTTCATGACGAACATCTTTTCTATCATTAACATAAATAGCATGTAAATTTTGTCTTAATAAAACAGCCCCACCATGTATTCTTTTTAATTTTCCAGCCTTTTCTAATATATTTAAATCTTTTCTAATACAATCTTCAGTCACATTAAAATCTTGACTTAATTCTCTAACAATAACTTGTCCATTCAAATGAAGTCTTGATAAAATCTGCTGATGTCTTTCTTGTTGTAGCATACACTCACCCTTTCTTTTTTATTATGACATTTCATTCAATAAAAAACAAGAAAAAACAATAAAAAAGAGGATATGATTGTTCCTCTTTCATGACTAACAAGATAAAACTTCTATAATATCTTCTTCATTTTCTACATCAAAGATATGAATCGTTAATTCATTTAACTGTTTCTCTGTACTTTTCTGTATCTGTAGCTCTATTTCTGGTGTTAATCCTCCTAATTTTTGCTTAAGCTGTTGAACTAAAGTATTAATTATTCCTTCATCTCTTCCTTTGTTTCTAATATTATCCATGATTTCACACATCTCTCTTCTTCCCTCCTGATTCTCTTTATAATATTTCACTTTGTTTCTTAAGACTTCATAATACATGTCTTCTGCTTTTTCACACATAAAGTCATGCATCAATCTTCCTAAGTGACTTTCTTCCTGTATACTGGCATTGACATATATTATCTCTGTCCCATCTTTAAACTTATCTCCTGTTTCTTCTATAGTTCTATTGATGTGATAGATAGGTAAGCCTTTCTTTAAGATATCATTCTCTGTTATAAAAATCACTGTGACTGATGGTATCTCTTTCCACCTATTCCCTTTCTTAAAGACATAACTATCTATAAGACTCTGATGATATCTGGCTCTTTGTGGTATGGCTCCCTGACTTTGTCTTTGAACTTCTACATTGATATAATGATGATCTTCTGTTTTGATAAGAACATCTATCTGTATATCTCTGCCATGAAGATTCTTAAAAGGATACTGATTCTCATAAGAAACAATTTCTACATGTTCATTGAATATAAGAGATAAAAGAAGTTCAAGACAGTCTTTATCTTTAAAGACAATATTCATAAAATCATCATCAATCAAACGAAGCTGAGAGATAGTCCTTATGTACTGCTGAAAAAATACTGAACACCCCATTTCTATATAATATAGGGGACAAACATATTATAACATATATTTGCTTTAAGTAAACAATATCTCTTATAAAGTCTATCCCTCTATTATATATATACACATAAAAATGTTCATTTTCTTTTTTTCATTAAAAGAAAATATAAAAAAAGCTGAACATTTCAGCTTCACTATTTCAATTTATTATAATCTTCTTCACTGACTGCTTCTAACCATTCATTAGAAGCATCTTGAGCTGGAACTTCAATAGCAATATGAGTAAACCAACTGTCTTTTTCTGCTCCATGCCAGTGTTTCACTTCACTAGGAATAGAAACAACGTCTCCTGGTTTTAATTCAATAGCTTCTTTACCCCATTCTTGATAATATCCTCGTCCATCAGTCACAAGTAAAATCTGTGCACCCTTATGATGAATATGCCAATGGTTTCTGCACCCAGGTTCAAATGTCACATTCACAACACCTACACCTTGATTCATCGCCAATTGTTTTAAAAAACTTTTCCCATCAAAATATTGAGCATATTGTTCGTTATATGCACCTAATCCAAATAAACTTTCTTTTTGATTCATAGTCCTTCTCCTTTATTTTTTTAAAGTGATTTCATTAATGATATTGATTGCATTTAACGTTCTTGGAAAACCAATATATGGTTGACATTGAGTAATAACCTCAATAAGTGTTTCTCTTGTATTTCCTACTTGAATATTAGCAGTTGTATGTGCTCTTAATTGATTTTCACACCCACCTAATGTCGCTAACATAACAAAAGTCATCAATTCTCTTGTTGCAAGATCTAATCCTTGTCTTGTATAAAAATCTCCAAAGCAATGTGCTGATAAATAATTTTGAATATGCTTTAGCTCTGGCAAAGCGTGATCATGACCTGATTGAATATTATCACGACCAAAAGCCGCACTTTGAACATCAAATCCTTTTTCAAAACGTGTGTCTTCTTGAACTGTTCCCATCGTTTTTGTAGAAATATCTTTTTGTTGAAAAATTTCATTAACAACATCTAAGGCCTCTTGTACTTTACCAAAACCAATATATGGAGTGCATTGATAAATCACTTCTTTAATAGTTTCTGGTCCTGCTTTGACTTTTAAAGCTATTTCAACATGCTCTCTTAATGTTTTAAAAGTTTGATTTGTTGTACTTATAACAATGACAATAAATTCTCTTAACTTTATATCTAATGAACCATGTTGATAAATGTCTCCATAAATATAATTTTTCATTATATTTTGAAATTCTAAATCATTTTCTAAGATGTCTTGATCATGAAAATGAGCATATAGTTGTTTTGCTTTTTCTACTCTATTCATTGTTTTCTCCTTTTCATTGACAATTTTTATATCCTTCTATTTGACAAATCAGATAATCAATAGCATCAATAGAATGATAAAATTGATGTATATCTTCTAATAGTTCTTTTCTTTTTCTTAAAAGAATTTCTTTTCTTTGTGTTTTTGTGGCATTTCCTTGTTCTATACATTGAACAAATCTTTTAATTTCCTCTTTTTGAAGTCCAATATCATTGAGTGTCATAATGAGACTTAATTTTTTGACATCTTCATCATCATATTCTTTTTCATTTTGATAGAAAAAACCTTGTTGTTCATAATATTCAAATTGCTTTATATCAATTTGAACAAGCCTACACATCTCTTTTTTATTCATTCTTTCACTTCCTTTGATGACACTTTTATCATAAGTCAAAAAAGAATATATGTCTAATACTTCGTATCTATATAACATCATGCTTATAAAGCATAAAAAAAAGAGACTTATGTCTCTTTTAAATTTTTTCTTATCATTTCTAAAAATTTCAATGTTACTTGTGAGAAAACTTGATGTTTCTTCCACACAATCACTGTTCCAGTTTGTAATAATGGTGAAAATGGTCTAAAACAAAGTGAATGATGATTATAAGCATAGGTCAATCTTTCTAAACATATTGCACAACCAATACCTTCTTCTACCATCACAGCAGCATTTTGAATCAAATTATATGTTCCTAATATATTTAACTTTTCGTTTTTTTCACTCATCCAATGCGTAATCTCATTTTGTACTATACAACGTCTTGATATCCAGAGTTGCACATTTCTAAGATCATAAGGAGTAATGGATTCTAATTTTGCGAGAGGATGATCTTTTCTCATTAAAAGACCCCATGTTTCTTTTTCATTCAATCGTATAAAATCGTATTTTTCTATGTCAACAGGTTCTGTTAACAATCCAATATCTAACAAACCATTATCTATTTTCTCTTTAATATCATCAGCATTTCCACTATGAACATGATAATGAATTTGAGGATACTGATCATGAAGCTGAGATATCGCTTTAGCAAGAATATGCATACTCTTTGTTTCCCCTGCTCCTATAAATAAATCTCCAGCCATAAACTCATCATGTGTAAGGAATTCCTTTTCTGTCTTATCTGCTAATTCAATCAAATCTTCTGCCCTTCTTCTGAGTAGAACACCTCCCTCAGTTAAAGTCACCTTACTTTTACCACGAACAAATAAAGTGGTTTCCAATTCTTCTTCTAATTGTTTTAATTGCCTAGATAATGTTGGTTGAGTAATATGTAAAACCTCAGCAGCTCGTGTAATATTCTGCTCTCTTGCGACTGTTAAAAAGTATCGTAAAACTCTCAATTCCATTGTTCTCACCTCTTTTGTATTATAACAAATTTCTATTTATAAACAAATATGAAATGCGTTTTTCAATTTTATTGAGAGTTATAAAAATCATTTATCTCTTTTATGAAAAATTTTTTGATTTGTATATATTAACATGATAAAACAAATAAGTAACATAAAAAGTGCGAAGAAAAATGCATAAGTATATGAACCAAAGATATCATAAATATATCCGACCATTGATAATGATATTGCTGCACCAACATTAGAAGCAAAAGAAATCATTGGAAATCTTTTTACATATTGTTCATCTCCAAAGAAGTATCTTGTCAATAATGGTAATGCTACTGCTCCTATAGAGTAACTTGATCCAAAAAGAAATGCTCCCAAAATAAGAATAACTGATACTGGAGCAAGCATTAAAAGAAAAACACCAAACACATTGATAACAAGCATAAACAACGTTGCACGAAATGCACCAAAACGATCACTTAATACACCAATGATTAACTTTGAAACAATATTTCCTACCATTCCAGCTGATAACAGCATTGCTCCTATTGATGTGCTATATCCAATAGAAACAGCATATCCTGGAAAATGCTGTGTAAGACTTGTGATACAACTACACATCAAACTAAAAATAATAAATGAAAAAAATGTTATAAAAATAAAATGTTGTTTCTTTGAATCTACTAAAATTTCTTTATTCTTTTCTTGATATCCATAGGGAAGTAACTCATCTTCTTTTGGATCCATATGAAATGGATATAAGACTGCTGGTAAACATAAGCATAAAATAAGTATTGCTTTTATAAAATAACCACTTTGCCAACCAAACGTTTCAATAAAATAAGAAAAAATAGGTGAGCATATTGATCCTGCTAAACCACTAAAACCAAAAACAAGACTTGTTGCGAAACCATGCTTTGCTTCAAACCATTGATTAATGATCATTGTGAGAGGAACAATAGAAAACATACTTGTACTTAATCCTCTTATTGCTCCTAAGAAATAAAACTGTATCAAATGTGTTGAAAGTCCCATTACTGCTGTAGAGAAAACAGCAATTAATACACTCACAGATAACAGAATTTTATAAGGTACTTTTTTCATAACATAAGGAACAAACAATGCTCCTAATGCTGTTGCTAATGAAAAAATAGTCATATGCATTGAAAAATTTCCCCTTAAAATATTTAAGCTTTCACAAACAGGTGAGTAAAAAACACCAGATGAATTGATTGAAATTCCGATTGATGATGCAGCTAATCCACAACATGTTGCTAAAACAAACCAATGTTTAAGGCTTTTATTTTTCATTTTTTATCACTCCTTTAAAAAATATTTTAAAAAAATGATTAATAAATGTCTAATACTTACATTCTATTTTTTATCATGCTTAAAAAGCATAATGATTCCTATTATACAAAAAAAGATATTACCAATTTTCTTGATAATATCTCTAAAAGTTTATTTTATAATCATTTAAAAAAGTTGATGTGGATCTTTATACTCACCATTCAATGCTTCAGCAACTGCTTCACAAGTGAATACACCTTGGTAAGTATTCAATCCTTTCATAAATCCTTCATCTTCTTTTAATGCTTCTAATCCTTTATCTGCAAGTTTTAAAATATAAGGTAATGTTGCATTAGATAACGCCAATGTTGAAGTTCTTGGAACTGCTCCAGGCATGTTTGCTACTGAATAATGCAAAACACCATATTTTTCAAATGTTGGCTGATCATGTGTTGTTGTATGATCGCATGTTGCAATACATCCCCCTTGATCTATCGCAACATCAACAATAGCACTTCCTGCCTTCATTTCTTTAACCATCTCTTCACTTACTAGCTTTGGCGCTTTTGCTCCTGGAATCAACACTGCTCCAATAACAAGATCAGCTGTCTTCAAAGCATTTTTTAAATTGTACTCATTGTTATAGATTGTATGAATTGTTCCATTACTCACATCATCAATATAAGCCATTCTTTGTGCATCTATATCAAAGACTTGAACTTGCGCTCCTAAACCACTAGCTATTCTTGCTGCATTGAATCCAACAACTCCACCACCAATAATAACAACATTTGCTGGCATAACACCTGGAACACCACCTAATAAAATTCCACTTCCACCATTGGCTTTTTGTAACATACTTGCTCCAACTTGTACTGCCATTCGTCCAGCCACTTCACTCATAGGTGTTAATAATGGCAATGAATTATTTTTTGAAACAACTGTTTCATAAGCAATTGCTGTTGTCTTTGATTG
>CATOPA010000060.1 GCA_951801965.1 uncultured Erysipelotrichaceae bacterium
TCTTTTAATGATGCTTTAATCACATTAAAATCAGCATAAGTTGTTTTGTCTATTTCTTCTGCTCTTGAACTCGTAAATAAAACAACTTCATGATTCACCTTAATTATTTCACCAACACTTCCCTGACAATAACTCTTTAAAATAAAATTACCATCAGTTGTGCTAGAAACTTTATCTGTTGCTCGATATACACAAATCAATATAGGAAGATCTTTAATTTTTTCAAATTCTTCAGCTTTTTGTATAACATTATAAAATTTAGAAATGACTTCTTTTCCATATGATTCAATACTTGATTTACTCATTGATGTTGTTAAAGCTCTATTTGCTTTATCTCTAGGTTCAATAACCAAAGCAAATGAAACACCTTTAAGAGTATAAGAATTTCCATTCCTTACATAATAATCCTGTTCCTGTATTGTTTGAACCATTGTAGGATCTACAACATTTTCAATCGTTGTTCCAGCTGGAGGCTGAATACAATATTCACTTTTTCGACTTAACATCTGATTCATCAAATCTAGTGTCAAATATTGTCCTTCACTCATATAATGACCACTCACTGAAAAATAATCAGAAGACAAGATCTGAAGTCCTCTACCAACTGTTTGAAAATCATTTGATGCTCCATAGCTCAAATAAAAATCTTCTCTTAATTGGCTTCCATCAGTTTCAATAATCTTATAATAGGAATCATCAAAGGAATTCATTGAAGCCGTATTATTTCCTGTCTGTTCTTGAACTTGTTCTTTTGCCCCTTGACAAGCGGTCAGCAAAAAAACAGATAATAAAACAATGATAACCTTTCTCATAATCCTACCTCCTCTTTAAATTCCTCTTCACTCATCACACGTATTCCTAATTCATTAGCTTTATCAAGCTTGCTTCCTGCATCTCTTCCACATATTAAGAAATCAGTTTTTTTAGAAACACTTCCAGTCACATTTGCACCAAGTCTAGTTAAATAATCTTTCATTTCTTTTCTTGTCATGAGTTCTAATGTTCCTGTTAAACAAACTGTCTTTCCTTGAAAAAGACTTTCTTGAATCAAAGATGTATCTTTAAGATAATCCATATTTAAACCAAGTTCTTTTAAATCATTGATGAGCTTTATAGACTTCTCATCATTTCTAAAGTGATTAAGCGATTGAACAATTGTTTCTCCAACATCTCTCATAGACAGTAATTTTGCAGAACTTGCATTAAGTAATGCATCCATACTTTGAAATTCCTTTGATAAGTTATCAGCCATTTTTGCACCAATACCTTTAATTCCTAAACCAAACAAAAGCTTTTCCATTGAATTGCCCTTGCTTTTTTCAATTGCTGTCATAAGATTATCCATGGATTTTTTTCCAAAACCTTCAATATCAATAATTTCTTGTTCATATTTATGTAAACCATAGATATCTTCAATACACTTTACAAATCCTAAATTATAAAATTGTTCAATGATTTTTTCTCCTAATCCTTCTATATTCATTGCATCTCTTGATGCGAAATGAATAATTCTTTCAATCTTTTTAAAATCACAATGTTCATTTAAACAATAATAAGCAGCTTCATTATCCTTTCTTATCAGTTTTGATCCACAATGTGGACAAACCTCAATCATCTTAAAGACTTTTTCATGACCATCACGTCTTTCTTTTAAAGAACGAACAACCTCTGGAATGACATCGCCTGCTTTTCTCACAACAACAAAATCTCCAACACGAATATCCTTATTCTTGATATTATCTTCATTATGAAGAGTTGCTCTTTGAACTGTGCTTCCTGCAACTCTTACAGGCTCTAATATAGCATTTGGTGTAATTTGACCAGTTCTTCCAATCGTAAAAATAATGTCTTTTAACTTTGTAATCACTTCTTCTGCAGGAAATTTATAAGCTGTTGCCCATTTAGGAACTTTCGCTGTATATCCTAATCTTTCCTGTTGTGCTATATGATTCACTTTAACAACAATACCATCAATTTCATATGGTAGGTCATTTCTTTTTTCTGTCATTTCTTGAATAAAAGTCCATACATCTTGTATAGTTGGACAAATTCTTGTCATAGGATTTGTTTTAAATCCGAGAGTCTTAATATAGTTCAAAGCTTCTAAATGTGTTGAACATCCAACTTCTGAAGCTGTAGGAACCATGTATAAAAAAGCATCTAGTTTTCTTTTTGCAGCAATAGATGAATCTAATTGACGTACACTTCCAGCTGCAGCATTACGTGGATTCGCAAACAAAGATTCACCTGCTTCTTTTCTTTTTTGATTTAAATCATTAAAAGATTTTTTGGGCATGTAAATTTCACCACGCACTTCAAAATCTCCTGTATAATCAATTGTTAATGGAATAGATTTAATTGTTTTCACATTATGTGTAATATCTTCTCCAACAGTTCCATCGCCTCTTGTTGCTCCATAATCTAAATGCCCATCTTTATAAACAAGCGAAACTGCTAATCCATCTATTTTTAGCTCACAAACATACTCTACTTGAGGGTAAATTTCTCTAATGCGATCATCAAATGCTCGCAGTTCATCTTCATTAAAAACATTTCCTAAAGAAAGCATCATTCTTTGATGTGTCACTTTTGTAAAATTATCTAAAACTTGTCCCCCAACTCTTTGTGTTGGAGAATCTGGTGTTATCCATTCTGGATTTTTACTTTCTAATGCTTGTAACTCTTGCATCAAACGATCATATTCTTGATCTGTAACTGTAGGATTGTCTAAAACATGATATTGATAATTATATTCATTTAATAATTTTTTTATTTCATTTAATCTTTCTAATGACATATATATACACTCCATTTCACTGAATTATTATACCAAAAATCATACATGATTAAAACACTAACATCATTAAAAATAGTCTTTCCCTTTACCATTAGTTTTTATAAAAAGACCAGATAACTGGTCTTTAATTAGATAATTTATGAAGAGATTTATGATGAGCAATCAATGTTTTTAAACCATGTGGAAGTGCAAAAGCTATATCTACTGTCGTTTTATCAACTTTTACAATCACTCCCTTACCAAAAACATCGTGTTCTACAAAATCACCTTTTCTCCATTCATCCACTTGATTATTCCCTATCATATCTTCTATTGTTTCACCCATATGAATATAATTCTTCACTTTAAATTGGGAAGGATTTCCTGTATGTTCCACACAATCACTCCCTATTTCATCAATAAAGCGAGAAGACATCTTTGGTGAATTTGTAATATAACTAAATCCCTGACTATCTGTTAAATATAAAACTTTCTTTGCTCTTGTAAAAGCAACATATGCAAGTCGTCTTTCTTCTTCTAAGCCATCATCACCTGCTTCAGAAACTGAACGAAAACTTGGGAAAATATCTTCTGAAAGTCCTACGACAAAAACATAATTAAATTCCAAACCTTTTGCCATATGGATACTCATCAATGAAACATATTCATCATCAAACATATCATCACTCGATGTATAGAGTGCTATATCTTGTAAATAGCTTTCAAAAGTTGGAGTTTCAGGATGTGTCTGAATATATTGAACAAGAGATGCCTTTAATTCCATAATATTTTGAATACGATTTTCATCTTGATCATTTCTTAACATAGCAAAATATCCAACATCACTTAACAACTGTTCAAAAACATCTTGAATAGGTAAAGAAGAAGCTTTTGCCTTTTCAATATTACGCACAAATTCCATCAGAGATTTCTTGACCTTAGAAGATAACTTCATTTCATCTGAAAAAGAACATAATGCTTCATAAGAAGTAATTCCGTATTCCAAAGCTTTATTTTGAATTTTTTCAAGTGTTTTTTGACCTACACCCCTACTAGGAACATTAACAATTCTTTCAAATGATAAATCATCTTGATTGATCATTAATCGTATATAACTTAATGCATCTTTAATTTCCTTACGATTAAAAAATTTCAATCCTCCAAAAATCTTATAATCAATTTGTTTTTGTATTAATTTTTGTTCAAAAGGTCTTGATAAATAATTGGCACGATATAAAATAGCAAAATCACTATAATTCACACCATCTTTATGATGAATAATATCTTCTATTGTATCACAAACAAATTGTGCCTCAGCCTCTTCATCTATACCAGAATAATGAATGACATTGGCTCCTTGATCTAATTCAGTATAAAGTTCTTTTTCCATTCTATTTTTATTTTTTCTAATCAAATTATTAGAAATATTTAAAATTGTTTGTGTAGAACGATAGTTTTGATTAAGAATAACTGTTTTTGTTTGAGGAAAATCTTTATCAAAACTCATTATAAAATCAATTTGTGAACCCCTAAAAGAATAAATTGTTTGATCTGGATCACCAACCACACACAATGTTGCCTGTTGTGATAAGTATCGAATAAGCTGATAATCAATTTCACTCACATCTTGAAACTCATCAACATGAATATATTGAAACTTTCTTTGCCATTTTTCTAATATATCAGGACATTTTTCAAATAATTCCAATGTTTTAAGGAGAAGATCATCAAAATCTAACATAAAATGCTTTTCTTTATAATCCTCATATTCTTGATAAGCCACAGCTTTCTTTTGTTCATTATAAAAATCCCCAGCATATTCAATAGCTTTTTGTGGTGGTACTCTAGCAATCTTATAACTAGATATATAATGAATACAACTTTTAATACTT
The DNA here is from genome assembly GCA_951801965.1 of uncultured Erysipelotrichaceae bacterium. Classification (GTDB taxonomy): domain Bacteria; phylum Bacillota_I; class Bacilli_A; order Erysipelotrichales; family Coprobacillaceae; genus CATOPA01. The sequence continues at coordinate 4,669 of CATOPA010000060.1, forward strand.
ACAGTTTTAGGATCAATCTGTTTTTTTTTTTTTTTCTTTTTCAATAAAGCCTTTTGATCTTCTTCATCCATAATAATAAATTGACTAGGATAATTCAAAGCACGTATATTTTGACGTAATATTCTGACACATAAAGAATGAATTGTACAAAGTAAAGTTCCAGAAGCATAATCACCCAAAAGATGAACAACCCTTTCTTTCATTTCATTAGCTGCTTTATTTGTGAAAGTAATGGCTAGAATATTTTTGGGTTCAATCCCTACTTCTTCAATTAAATAAGCAATACGATAAGTTAATACTCTCGTTTTTCCACTTCCAGCCCCTGCAATAATTCTTAAATGAGAATCTAAATAAGTTGCTGCCTCTTTTTGAGCAGGATTTAATAATTCATCTAAATTCATGCTTTCACCTCTTTCAATCATTCTCTATTCTATCATTAACAAAGCTATTGAAAATATAATTTCACTTCATCTTTATCTTTTTTTAATTGTTCAATCAATTCTTCACAAGAAGAAAACTTTTTCTCTAATCTTAATTGTTTATAAAATTCAACTTTTATTTTCTTATGATAAATATCTTCAGAAAAATCTAATATATATACCTCTAAAGAAGGCTTGCTAAGTGCATCAAACGTAGGATTATATCCTATATTGCACATTCCCATATATGATTGTCCATCTATATAAACTTTTGTTATATAAACACCCTGACGAGGTAAATAATAATGTCCATAATCCACATTAGCTGTCGGAAATCCAATGGTATGCCCAATATGACGACCTGAAATAACATGTCCACAAATACAATAATGCCTACCTAACAATTCATTCATATCATCTATAGAACCTTGGTCTAAAATAGAACGAATACGAGATGATGATATTTTTTCATTTTTATATAAAACTTTATCAATCACACTCACATCAAAATCAGGACATTCTTTCAAAGTATGAATATCTCCTTGGTTATGACTTGCAAATCGAAAATCATATCCACAAACAACATGTTTAACATGACACGCTTTTAAATAATGATCAATAAAATCTTGAGGAGATAATGATGCAACTTCTTTATCAAAGCAGATTACAAAAAGATAATCCATACCTTTATCTTCTAATAACTTAATACGATCCGACATAGATGTTAAATAATGTTCTTCCTCTATCTTTCCTAAAACATATAAAGGATGATGATCAAAAGTCATCAAAGCTTTTTTATAACCTTTTTCTCGTGCTATATCAATAACTTTATCAACCAATGCCATATGTCCTTTATGTAACCCATCAAAAAAGCCTAAAGCTACACAAATTGGATCTTCAATATATAATTGTTCTTTGTTTAAATATATAACTTTCATTAAAACAACCCTCTTATACTTTTTAAATATCCTTTTCCATTTGGTCCATAAACAGCCAATACTTGACCACTTTTATTTACAATAACAACTTGATGATCTATATCACTTTTAATCAATTTTCCATGATAAACAATATTTTCATCATCAACAACATATTGTTCAAATGAACAAAATGCTTCCTCTAATGATAATAATTTATATTTTCCTTCTTCTAATTCTTCCAAATCATAGCAATCTTTTAAATGAAATTCTCCTGACTTCGTTCTTATCAATTCACTCATATGTCCTGGATAACCCATTTTTTTTGCTATATCTACACATAGAGATCTTATATATGTCCCTTTTGAACACTTGACACGAAAGGTTATCAAATGTCCTTGTTGCGAAAGCAATTCAATCTCTTTAATTTCAATATCTCTTGGCTTAATATCAACAGTTTCGTTATTTCTTGCATATTCATAAAGTTTCTTTCCATTTACTTTAATTGCTGAATAAATGGGTGGATATTGCTGTTGTTTACCTATAAAACTTTTTAAAATATCATCAACATGATCAACACCATGAAAGGCTTTGATTTCTATAACTTTACCACTCGCATCATAAGTGTCGGTTGAACTTCCTAATGATAATGTTGCAATATATTCCTTTTCTTCACTCATTAAAAATTGAAGAGCTTTTGTTGCTTTTCCAACACATAAAACAAGAACACCACTAGCATCAGGATCCAATGTTCCACAATGTCCAATCTTTTTTGTATGTAATAATTTTCTTGCACGATTAACAACATCATGACTTGTCATATGCACAGGTTTATGTACTAATAATATTCCATCCATTCCAATCACCTTTGTCTATTATAACAGAATTATTTATAAATACCAACCGAAAAAAAAGACATGATATCATGCCTTATTTTACTTCTTTATATACCTTTTGAACTGTAATTTCAAAAACAGCTTCTTTACCTGCTAGTTCTTCATAATAATTTGTAGGGAAAGTCACATTAACATTCTTTGTTTCTCCAGCCTTCATACCTACAATTCCTTCTTCAAATCCTGGAATAAATCCTCCAGCACCTAATTCAACAAGCTGACCTTGAGCAGCTCCTCCATTAAATGCTGTTCCATCCATTTTTCCAACAAAATCAATCTTAACAACATCTCCATTTTCAGCCTTTGAAGATGTTTGTGATGATGTCGATGATGTCGAACATCCAAATAAAAATACTCCACACAATAAAATCGCTAATACTTTTTTCATTTTTTCCTCTCTCCTTCTATTTATGATTAATAACATAGTAATTTTTCTTACCACGTCTTATAACAGTTGCTTGTTTTCCAAATGCATTTTCTTTTGAAACAACATAACTTGTATCTGTTACTTTCACTCCATTGATTAAAACAGAACCACCAGTTACAAATTGTCTTGCTTCACGATTTGAAGAAGCAGCTCCAACAGCAACCAAGGCATTTAAAATTTGTGTATCTTCTTCCATATCAATACTTGGTACACCATTAAAACATGATTTGACTTGTTCTAATGATAAGTTTTGAATTTGTCCAGAAAACAACATTTGACTGATTTCTAAAGCTTCATTATAAGCTTCTTCCCCATGAATAAATGTGATGACTTCTTTTGCTAAAGCTTTATGTGCTTCTCTTAAATGAGGTTGTGTTTTATGTTTTTCCTCTAATTCTTCAATAGTTTCTTTAGATAAGAAAGTTAAGAATTTTAAATAATCAATAACTTTATCGTCTTCTGAATTAATAAAGAATTGATACATTTCATATGGAGATGTTTTTTCTTTATCTAACCATATCGCATGTCCATTTGTTTTTCCAAATTTTGTTCCATCACTTTTTGTTAACAATGGCATTGTAAAACCATAAGCTTCTTTTCCTGTTTTCTTTCTAATCAATTCAATACCAGCAGTAATATTTCCCCACTGATCTTGTCCAGCGACTTGCATATGACAATTTTTATTTTCAAATAACCAATAAAAATCCATAGCTTGCATAATCATATAAGAAAATTCAGTATATGTAATTCCTAAATCCAATCTTCTTTTCACAATGTCTTTGTTTAACATATAATTGACATTAAAGTACTTCCCATAATCTCTTAAAAAATCAATAAAGTTAAGATCTTTTGACCAATCATAATTATTAACGACCTCAAAGCCAAAAAGATCTTGTGCTTGTTTTTTCAAACAATCAAAATTATGTTGAACCTCTTCTTTTGTAATCATTGGTCTTTCTGTATCAGGCTTTGGATCACCAATCAATCCTGTAGCTCCTCCAACTAATAAAATTGGATTATGTCCAGCATCTTTTAATCTTTTACTAATCAAAAACGATGAAAAATGTCCAATATGCAAACTATCACCAGTTGGATCAGTACCAATATAGAAAGTTAATCCTCCATTATTTAGCTTATCTTCTATATCTGGTGAGCTTACATCTTTTATTAATCCTCTCCAGACTAACTCATCATAAATTTTCATATTTTTTCCTCCTTATAATAAAAGAGAATTCTCCCAAAGGACGAATTCTCGTGGTACCACCTTTATTTTTACTCTTTGTTGATAACGATGAACTCACCGTCTAAGCTTTTCACTTAGAAGCTCCAGAGTGTATTCATTATATGTTTTGACTTATTTTCACCAACCATAAGCTCTCTACAACAAAATAAATATAATTACTTTTCTCTTTCTACGCTGTATACATATCATATTAAATTTTTATATTGAAGTCAACTTATTTTGCATTTTTGTTAATAAACTCTGGTGAAGTTTTTGAATAAACAATTTTTTGAGCCTGATACAAACTAAAGTATCCTGATAAAACATATCCAAAAGCAACAACAATAGCAATAGGTATTAGATTCATACTACCAAACAATTCTATACCTAAAACAATACTTGTTAAAGGTGAGTTAATCACACAACAAAACATAGCTATCAATCCAAGTGATGCGCCTATATGAGGATTGAAGCCTAAGAATATAGCTAATATATATCCTAAAGTTGAACCAATAAAAAATGTTGGAACAATCTCTCCACCTTTGAATCCACAACCAATTGTAATTGCAGTAAAAATAGCTTTCATTATAAAATCATATGGTAAAACAGTTGCATAAATGGCTTGATCAACAACTTCCATACCTGCTCCTAAATAATGATAACCAAATAATAACACCAATATAATTAAAATACATGATCCAACGACAACTCTTACATATGGACTTTTAAAATATTGATGAAAGATCTTATGACTATAATGCATCATTAAAACAAAAACAATAGAAAAACAGGCAATGATAAATGTAAATAAAATTAATCTTAAAACAGTACTAATATCAATCTGTAAAACATCTAATAATTGATATGAAACCTTTTGACAACCAAGCCATTGAGCAATCTGTAAAGAGACAAGACTACTACACAGACATGGTACAAAAGCAGCATAGTAGAAAATTCCTACACTCACAACTTCCATAGAAAAAAGTGTTGCTGTTAAAGGTGTTCCAAATAATGCTGAAAATACAGCACTCATTCCACACATAATTAATATTGACATTTCTTTTTTATCGAAATGTAATAATTGACCTAGTGAAGTTGCAAGTGATCCTCCAATTTGTAAAGCAGCTCCTTCTCTTCCACTTGACCCACCAAACAAATGAGTCACAACTGTTGCCAAAAAAATTGCAGGAGCAAGCAAGACAGGAACTTTTTCTTGTTGCCTTACTGATTGAATAATTGTATTTGTTCCAGGTTCATAATCCAAATGAACTTGATGATATAAATAAACAATAAATAATCCCCCTAATGGTAACAAATACACAATCCAAGAATGTTCCATTCTTAATTCACTAACATAGTCAACAGAAACATGAAAAGCAGAACCTATAAGTCCGCATAATCCCCCTAAAATAATTGAAAGACATATCCACTTTAATACAAATAAAATATTTAATTTCATATCAATAAAAAATTGACGACTCCCCATAATCTATCCCCTCTTCCATAAAAAAACTTCTAAATCATTAGAAGTTTTTATAAAGTCGTTTCTCTAGGCATCAATAAATGATGAAGAACAATCTTGCTTTCCTCAACATTCTCCTCATTTAAAATCTTAGTTAATAATCTTACTGCCAAAGCTCCCATATCATAAACAGGAACATGCACAGAAGTTAAAGCTGGTCTACACATCAAAGCATAATTTGTATCCATCATTCCAATCACTTCCATATCTTCAGGAATACGAATACCATTATCAATAGCAGCATTAATCGCAGCAACAGCTTCTTTATCATAACCTGCAAAAACAAGGTCATGACGATGTTCTTTAAAATAATCTAAAAATTGCTGATAACTTTTTTCATAATGAGTTGATGCGTGAATCACTTGTTGAGTCATATCAAAAGTTTTCCCATGATTTTGATATGCTTCAACAATACCTTCTATCATACTATCAGTTTCAATTAAATTTTGTTTAGGAATAACAAAAGCAATATTATCTTGCCCTCTATCTAAATATTTATTAACAATATCAAAAGCAATAGCCTTTGAATCCACCATTATTGAAGCAATGTGCTGAGAAGCTTTTCCTCCAATAATTACAGCAGGGATTTTATATTTTTCAATCATTTCTATTTCTTTATCAATTTCATCATTATTAAACAAAATAACACCATCAGCTCTTGATTTAATAACTCTTTCCATCACTGTTTCAATAGGATTGCCATCTCCAATTTCATCAGTTGTATAAATGCTGACATTATAATCTAAACGTCTACTTGTATCCCCTATACCACCAATCATATCCTTAACATGTGCAAATAATGATTGAGGAAAAACAATGGCGATTGTTGTTGTCTTGCTTGTTGCAAGACCTCTTGCAATTTGATTTGGTTTGAAATCTAAACGTTGAATTGTTTCTAAAACGCGATCACGTGTTTTAGCCTTAACAACACTCGACCCATTAATAACACGTGAAACTGTTGCTAAAGAAACACCTGCCTCTCTAGCAACATCATAAATTGTCACATTTTTCTTCATATTTATTCCTTGATTTCTTCAATCATTTCTTCAAGTTTATCTTCAACACTATCGATTTCATTCTCTAACTTTTCAATATCCTCATCACTTAAAGTTGCATCTAATACTTTTGTTTTTACTTCATCAATTTTTGAATTAACCTTCTCACTTAAGTCAACAATACTTTCTTTGATTTGCAATAGT
>CATOPA010000061.1 GCA_951801965.1 uncultured Erysipelotrichaceae bacterium
GTAAAACAGTTTTGAAAATTTTAAAGAATCCATCATTAGTGGTTACTTTAGAGCTAAATATGTTAGAAGATTATCTTGGTAAAGCTCCATTTGAGCATACTAAGAAATTAGACCAGCCACAAGTTGGTGTTGTTACAGGAATGGCATATACTCAGTATGGTGGAGACATTTTACCAATTGAAGTCAATCATTTTAATGGTAGTGGAAAGTTTATTATTACTGGTCAATTAGGTGATGTTATGAAGGAATCTGCTTCTATTGCTTTAGACTATATGAAAGCTAATCAAGAAAAATATGGATTAGAAAATATTGCTTTTGATAAACAGGATATTCACATTCATGTTCCAGAAGGAGCAGTGAAAAAGGATGGTCCAAGTGCAGGTGTGACTTTAACTACAGCACTTTTATCTGCTTTTAGTAACAGACCTGTGAGAGATGATGTTGCTATGACTGGTGAAATTACTTTAAGAGGTCAGGTTTTACCAATCGGTGGTTTAAAAGAGAAATCTATATCTGCTCATCGTAGTGGTATTAGAACAATTATTATTCCAAAAGATAATGAAAAAGATATAGCAGATATTCCTGAATCTGTGCAAAAGGATATGAACATTATTCTTGCTGATCATATTGATACAGTTTTAGAAAATGCTTTGGTTAAGTAGAGTGATTTCACTCTACTTTTTTAAAAAAAAGTGTTATACTTAAAAAGTAGAGAAAAGAGGAAAAACTATGTATAAAATAAAAAAAGCTGAATTTATGTTATGTGCTGCATGGAAATCACAATGGCCAGATAATCAACTTCCAGAGATATGTTTATCAGGAAGAAGTAATGTGGGAAAATCAAGTCTTATTAATGCAATAACATCTAGAAATAAATTAGCAAAAGTATCTAGTACCCCAGGGAAAACAAGAACTTTGAATTTTTTTAATATCAATGATGAGTTAAGACTGGTTGATGTTCCTGGTTATGGATATGCTAAAGTGAGTGATAAAATAAAAGAAAGCTTTGCTGAAATGATTGATACTTATTTAAGTGAAAGAGATGTGTTAAAAGGACTTGTTTTGATTGTAGATTATCGTCATAAGCCAACAAAGGATGATGTTCAAATGTATCAATATGCAAAATATTATCATATACCAGTTATTGTTGTTGCTACAAAGGAAGATAAACTCAAGCGAAATGATTTAGTAAAGAATGAAAAATTAATTAAAGAAACTTTACAATTTGATTCTCAAGACTTTTTTATAAGATTTTCTAGTTTGAATAAAAAAGGTATAGATGAGGTTTGGGATGCTATTTTAACATTGTGTCAAAGAGAGAAGTGAAAACTTCTTTTTTTCATATTATTTATTTTTATGCATACATTTTGATAGGAGGGAAAGTATGCAAAAAATATATTTTAAAAAAACCGTTGATTTAAATCATCAACTTAAGGAATTAGTTTCTATATCAGTTGATGAATCTATTAATTACAAGATGGAAAGCCAAGGAATGAGAGCAGTAGGAAGTATCATGATTAATGGAGAATATAAAGATGAATCTATGAAACATAATTTTCGCGAATCAATTGATCTAGATATTTTAGCACAATTTGAAAAAATACTAGATAAACGTGATTTTCATGTGAAGGTAGAAGATTTTGATTATTCTTTAAATAATGGAGATTTATCACTTGTTATACAAGCTTGTATTTATGGTGTGACTGATGATGAAGATCGCATTATTGAGACAGCGTATCGAGAAAAAGTTGAAGAAGATGATGAGGTGAAGGAAATCGAAAAGCTTTTAAGGGATAATGAAGAGGAGATGGAAGTGGTGATGAAATCAGAACCCTTGTCAACTGTTGAACAAATTATCGAAGAGAAAGTTGTTCCAGATTTAGCACCTGTCAAAAAAGAAATCATAGAAGATAAGCAAATGGCTGATATTGATCAGGATGAAGAAGATTTAGGAGCTTATTACTTATATATTGTTCAAGATGGGGATAGTTATCAGTCAATAGCCAATCGTTATCAGATTGATGAATATCAACTGAAGAATTATAATCATGATCGATCACTTTCTAAAGGAACAATTGTTATTGTTCCATATCATTCATGAAAGAACTTCTTTTTGAATATTATGATATTCAGGCTATTGGTCTCATTAAGTTAAGTGATGTTACCTATAAAGTTAAAGAAAAAGATAGGTATTTTGTTGTTAAGATTGTTGAGGATAAACATTTAGAAACAATCTGTGAGTATATAGATACGATGCATCTTAAATGTTTTATCCAAATTATTTCAAATAAAAACAATGAAATTCTCACACCTTATCAAAATCAATACTTTTATGTTATGCCTTATGTTGATACAAGTGCTGGTATGTTAAAAGAAATGAAAATGAAATTCTATTTTGAAACATTAGCATATTTGCACTATAACAGTTTTTATTATACAAAGGTGAATCAAAAATATTTTGAAACTTTACAACAAGATATTTCACAAATTATCCATGAAAGAGTTCTTTATTATGAACAGATGATTCAAAATTTTGAAAATGTAACTATGCGTTCTCCTAGTCAATGGTTGCTTGTTATGAATTATTATCGCATCCATGATGCTCTATGTCACGCTAATCAATATTTACAGCAATATATAGAATTAACATCTCAATATCATCAAATTAGGGTGTGTGTGAATTATAAACATTTTGATTATGAACATATTTCATTAAAATCCAATGTTTTTATTTCTATTGATAAAGTTTGTATTGATTTACCTATTTATGATATATTTGATGTCTATCAACGTATACCTGATTTTTTATTTGATTTAGATTGCTTTTTTGAGTATTATTTTAAAAAAGTACAAATTAAAGAAGATGAAAAACTATTATTGTGTTGTTTAATGAATGTTGTTCCAATTATTCATTATGGATATGATGAGATTGAAAATATTATAAAATTATCAAGATTAATGTATTATCTTGATTCAATACAAAATTTTATTAAGCAATTGTAATTGACAGATGGAAAAGAATTTGATATATTCATCTATATAAGAAATGCTATGAAGAGGAGGAGTACACTTCATATTTTTGTAGAGAATCTCTGGTTGGTGAAAAGGGATAAAAGAAGAAGTGGAAGGTAGCCTTGGAGCATGTTTATTGAAATGAAGTAGATAAACACGTCAAACTGCGTTAAAGTTTTGAGATATGTGAGAGCATATAAATTAAGGTGGTACCACGAGCATTCGTCCTTAGACGTCTGCTCTTTTTTTAAGGAGGAAAAAATGAAAGTAGAATTTTTAATTGTTTGGGTATTATTTATAGGGGCTTTGATCTTTTTAAGTTTTTTCTTTACTAAAAGAGTAAAACAAAATAAGCTAATTCGTCAAAAATTAGCTGATGAGTATGAAGAAAAGAAGAGAAAATATAAATATTTAAGAGAAGGAATCTTGGATGAATGTCCTAGAGAAGATATTTTGACAGCTGCTATCATTCATTGTATGAGAAAAGAAGATGAGGATTTTGATAACTATTTTGATAAAATGAATGAAAGTGAAAAGGATATTTATGGAATATACCAATTGACTTTAACATTACAAGGTCAAGGTGCATCTTTACATAGTTTCTTTTTAAGTCCATCTACAAAATTATTTGTACCAATTGTTGATCGTATGTTTAATGATGTAGGTGCTTATGAGTTAGCCGACTTAGTAAAAGCAGCTAGACGTTTTGCTGAAATTATTGAAAATGACGAAGATGATGAAGATGATGAAGAAATGGGTGTTTATTCAAGATATAATTTTTCAGATTTTACGAATGAATTTTTAACATTAGCAAGTACAACAAACTTAAGTGAAAAAATGACTGACTTTATTATTGAACATAAAGAAGATTTTTATGATCATGATATAGATGAGACTAATGAAGAAGAGGTAGAAGACAATGAAGGAACTAGCAACTAAGTATAATCATAAAAATGTAGAAAAGGGTAAGTATCAAAAGTGGCTTGAAAAAAAGTACTTTGAAGCTGGTGATGTTTCTAAAAAACCATACAGTATTGTTATTCCACCACCAAACGTTACAGGAAAATTACATTTAGGACATGCTTGGGATACAACTTTACAAGATATGATTATTAGATATAAAAGAATGCAAGGTTATGATGCTTTATGGCTACCTGGTATGGATCATGCGGGTATTGCAACACAGGCAAAAGTAGAGGCACGTTTAAGAGAGGATGGAATTTCTCGTTATGATTTAGGACGTGAAAAGTTTTTAGAACAAGCATGGGCATGGAAGGAAGAATATGCTTCTATTATTCGCAGTCAATGGGAGAAATTGGGATTATCATTAGACTATTCTAAAGAAAGATTTACATTGGATGAAGGTTTAAGCGATGCTGTTAAAACAGTATTCGTATCTTTGTATGAAAAGGGATTGATTTATCAAGGTGAACGTATTATTAACTGGGATCCTGTACAAAGAACTGCTTTGTCAAATATCGAAGTTATTCATAAAGAAATTGAAGGACATATGTATTATTTTAAATATAAGGTTGTAGAAACTCAACAAGAACTTGTTATTGCGACAACTCGTCCTGAAACAATGTTTGCTGATCAAGCAATTTTTGTTCATCCTGATGATGATAGATATAAAGACATTGTAGGAATGCATGCAATAAATCCAGCTAATGGTGAGGCATTACCTATTTTAGCTGATGATTATATAGATATGAGTTTTGGAACTGCTGTTATGAAATGTACACCTGCTCATGATCCTAATGACTTTGCCTTAGCAAAAAAATATCATTTGAATATGCCAATTTGTATGAATCCAGATGGTACAATGAATGATATGTGTGGAAAGTATGTAGGGATGGATAGATTCGAATGTCGTGAAGCTTTGGTCAATGATTTTCAAGCACAAGGTGTTGTTGATCATATTGAAACACATCTTCATCAAGTTGGACATTCAGAACGTAGCCAAGCAGTTGTAGAGCCATATTTATCTAAACAATGGTTTGTGAAGATGAAACCATTAGCAGAGGCTGCTTTAGCTAATCAGCAAACAAATGATAAAGTTCATTTTGTACCTGAACGCTTTGAAAAAACATTTAAGCAATGGATGGAAAATATCGAAGATTGGTGCATTTCAAGACAATTATGGTGGGGACATCAAGTTCCTGCTTGGTATCATAAAGAAACTGGCGAAGTTTATGTTGGTAAAACTGCACCAGTAGATATTGAAAATTGGAAACAAGATGAAGATGTACTTGATACATGGTTTTCTAGTGCTTTATGGCCTTTTTCAACAATGGGATGGCCAAATAAGGAAGCATCACTTTTTCAAAGATATTTCCCAACTGATACTTTAGTTACAGGATATGATATTATTTTCTTCTGGGTATCACGTATGATTTTTCAATCATTAGAATTCACTAATGAAAGACCATTTAAAAATGTTCTTATTCATGGTCTTATCCGTGATGAACAAGGTAGAAAAATGTCTAAGTCATTAGGTAATGGTGTTGATCCAATGGATGTTATAGATCAATATGGAGCTGACACATTGCGCTTTTTCTTGACAACAAATTCTGCTCCAGGAATGGATTTGAGATATATTCCTGAAAAATTAGAAGCGTCATGGAATTTTATTAATAAAATTTGGAATTCAGCAAGATTTGTCTTAATGAATATTGATGAAAATACATCATCTATTGATAAAAATTCTTCTTTTAATTTGTGTGATCAATGGATTTTAAATAGATTAAATGAAGTTATTGTCTCTGTAAATGAGAATATGGAAAAATTTGAATTTGTTAATGTTGGTAGTGAGTTATATAATTTTATCTGGAATGATTTTTGTTCTTGGTATATTGAATTAGCTAAAGTACATATTAATAGTGAAAATGAGGCTGAAAAATCTATTACTAAGGAAACATTAACTCATACTTTGAATGCAGTTGTGAGATTATTACATCCATTTATGCCATTTGTGAGTGAAGAAATTTATCAATCACTTCCAAATACTGAAGAGTCAATTTGTATTGCAAAATGGCCAGAATTTGAACAATGGGCTAAAAATGATACGATTAATGATCAATTTCAATATTTGTTTGATATTGTTAAAGGTATTAGAAATATACGTTCACAATATACAATTAAAAATTCTATTGAGATTGCTTATACAATTCAAACAAAAGACAATCAATTAGCACAATTTTTACAAGAACTTTCTCCATATATTTATAAATTATGTCATGCAAAATGTATTGGATATAATGTTGAATGTTCTGAAAATGTAGCAACTGAAATGATTAAAGGTGGTCATGCATTGATCGTTGAATTAGGGGATTATATCGATTTAGAAGCAGAAAATCAAAAGTTAAATGATGAGTTATCAAAATTACAAAGTGAAATTGATCGTTGTGAAAAAATGCTTTCAAATCCTAACTTTGTATCTAAAGCACCTCAAAGTAAAGTAGAACTTGAAAAGAAAAAATTAGAAGATTATCGTTTGAAATATCTCGCTGTTAAAGAAAAATTAGAAAAGATGTAAAAAATGGAATTTTTATTCCATTTTTTACATTTATAAAAAGAAAATGAGTCATTTTTTTTGTATATATAAGTATGGGGGCATTTTTTGAAAGGAGAAGATTTATGAAAGAATTAACATTACAGCAACAATGTGCTATTCAAGGTGGCTCTATTATTGGGACAGGTATTCTTTATCTTTTATTAGGGGCAGGTCTTTATAAGATACTCAATTCAAAGCGTGGTCGTATATCAATTCCTAAGCTTGTAAGTTTAGAATGGCGAGATTAATGATATGAAAGGCAATTTGCCTTTCATATTCTTTTTCCATTTAGCATATATAATAAAGAGGTGATGAAAATGAAGTTTGAAGGAAAAATTGTTATATTAAGTGTACTATTATCTTTTGTTTTTATGATTATTTTTACATATTTTGGTTCATTGACACAAAAAACAATATATGCTTATCAAGTTGGTATTTATAAAGAAAAAGAAAATATGAATAATAAGCTTAATGAATTAAAGGATAATGGAATTGAAGGAATGTATTATCAAAAAGAAGGACAGTATTATGTCATTTCAATGATGACAAGTAACAAAGAGGAAATTAATGAGCATGCGAATAAAGTGAAAGGTATAGTGAAAAAGTATATTGTTTCTTCAGATATGAGTTATCAGGCATTATTAACTGATTTATCAAAGGGTGTACAATATGATTAAATCCTTGCCAATTGAAGAAAATCCTAGAGAGAAAGCATTAGTGAATGGTATTGAATCATTAAGCAATATAGAATTATTAGCATTAGTCTTAAGAACTGGAAATAAAAATGAATCGGTTATTCAATTAGCTGGAAGATTATTGAATGAAATTGGAGGAATAGCTCAGTTGTGTCATATAAATTATTCTCAGCTTATTTCTATCAAGGGAATCAAAACAGCTAAGGCTATTGAAATCTTAAGTATTATAGAAATAGCAAAAAGATTAAAAGAAAATACTGATTTAGAAGTCCTATCTTCTCCAAGAGATATTTATAACTGTGTAAAAAACGAATTGATGTTTTTAAAACAAGAACATTTTATGATTTTATGTTTAGATACAAAAAATAGATTAATTAAGAAAAAAACAATTTTTATTGGTTCATTAAATATGAGTGTTGTTACACCTAGAGAAGTTTTTAAAGAAGCTGTTCAAGTGAGTAGTGCAAAAATGATTCTTATACATAATCATCCTAGTGGAGATTGTATGCCTAGTCATGAAGATATTGCTTTAACACATCAATTTATTGAATTAGGGAAAATGATGTCAATAGAAGTTTTAGATCATATTATTATAGGTTGGAATCAGTTTTTTAGTGTTGTTGCACAATGTAAGTTTGAAGCAGAATAGTTTTCTTTTGAAATATTGTTGTCAAGATTGCTTTTTTTGGGTATAGATATTATAATGTATGCTAACAAAGGGGTGATATTTTGTATAACAATAATAAAAAAGGGAGTAAACATAATAAACGTATCATTATTGTGACTATTGTATTGGTTTTATTTTCTGTTTTTACATTGATTACAACTCGTTCAGCATCAAGTATTGAGATTATTTTTAAGGATACGGTTGCAAATATTGAATATTACTTAATCAAAGCGCCAATTCAGTATGTAAGTGGTCTGTTTTATGAGTATACAGAAATGAAAGATGTATATAAAGAAAATCAAAAGTTAAAAAAGCAACTAGATAATTTAACAAGAGAATCTGCTAATAATGAATTATTAACTTCTGAACTTAATCAACTTAAAAAGTTAACTGAAATGAACTATTTACCAACTGATTATAATGTCAAATATACAAAAGTCATTACTAGAGATGCAGAAAGTTGGAATAATGAAGTGACAATTGATCTTGGGAAACAATCAGATGTTCAAGTTGGTATGGCAGTGATTAGTGCTGATGGTATGATTGGAACAATTACTAATGTCAGTGAAATATCTTCAACTGTTTCTTTACTTTCTTCAGAGAATCCTAAGAATCAATTACCCGTCATGATTTTAAGTGGAGATCAGGAATATTATGGTTTGTTGAATCGTTATGATTTAAATACTAAAAATTATCGTATTACTTTATTAAGTGATTTTGAATCTATTGATAAGGATGCTAAAGTTTTTACAAGTGGTTTGGGTGGTACAGGTAAAAGTCCTAAAGGAATTTTATTAGGTACTGTTGAGGATTATACAATAGGTGATGATACAAGTGAGTCTGTATGTAATGTCAAACCAAGTGTTAATTTTAATTCTTTAAATTATGTTGCTGTAGTACAGAGGGTTAATGAATAATGAAAAAAAGAATGACAGATAGTTATTTATTAAAATGTTTTTGTGCAGTTTTTATTTGTTTTATTATTGATAGCACAATAAGTTATTTTTTCCCTTATAATTATGATAAGTCTTATATAACACTTGTTCCATGTATTGGTCTTATGTTGTTTTGTATGCTTGTAAAAACAATTTCTGGTCCAGAAAGGTATTTTTTTGCTGCGGTATGTGGTGTTTATTATTCTATTGTTTATTCTAATTCTTTAGCCATTTATATACTTATTTATGTATTAATTGCATTTGTTCGCTCTTATATTATAAAAATCGACTCTTTTTCTTTACTGGAAGCTTTATCTTTTTGTATTGCGACAATTTTTGCGCAGGAACTTGTGATATATTGGCTGATGTGGATTACCAATATGACAAGATATCCAATTCTATCATTTTTAATAATGCGTGTTTTACCAACACTTATTTTAAATTTGTTTTTATCACTAGGTGTCTATTGGATCTACAATAAGATAAAAATAGAGGTGGAATAATGAGAATTGAAGTTAAAGGGGTTAACGATGTTTTAATGATGAAAATTCATCAGGATTGTACATTTGAAGATTTTTTATTAGAACTTGATAAGCTTTTGGATCAACCTATTTTTCAACAAGATGGGTATTTTCCGAAGGCTTTTTTTGATTTTGGTTGTCGAATTGTTAGTGAAGAAGAAGTAAAAAGATTAATTTTGTTATTAAAAGAAAAAAAGAAAGTTCTTTTTTTTGGTATAACATTGCCTTCTCAACAAAATCAACTTTCTATACAAAGAGAACAATTACATAATGGAGAAGAAATATCTATTTATCAAGAAACGTTGTTTTTAGGAGTAGTCAATCCTGGAAGTTTTGTTTATTGCTATGATAATGTTTATTTTTTGAATCGTGTAAAAGGAACAATTGTTGTGATGAATGAGAATGTGAAAATTTATGGACATGATTTTCAAAAAGCACAAATTATGATAAATCAAAAATCTTTACACGATTTGACAGTTTCTGCACTATCAAGTGTTTATTATAAAGATAATGAAATTATTGTTCAAAAGGAGGATGGATATGAGCAGAACTATAGTCATAACTTCGGGTAAAGGTGGAGTAGGTAAAAGTAGTATGACAATTAATATTGGTTATGCTTTAGCAGATAAGGGTGCTAAAGTTTGTTTGATTGATGCGGATTTTGGATTAAAAAATCTTGACGTTATGATGGGATTGGAAAATAGAGTGATATATGATCTTAAAGATGTTATTGCTAATAAATGTTCACTTAAACAAATTTTAGTAAAGGATAAACGTATGGATTCTTTATTTTTGCTTCCAGCATGTAAGTCATTGGCTTTTGATAATTTAAACTTAGATTACATGAGCAAAATGATAGAACAGTTAAAAGAGGACTTTGATTATATTCTTATTGATAGTCCAGCAGGAGTTGAAAAAGGATTCCAATATGCTAGTGGATTAGCTCAAGAAGCTATTATTGTTGTTACTTTGGATGTTGTTTCTTTAAGAGATGCAGATAGAGTTGTGGGACTATTGTTAAAACAAGGTATTACTCAATTACATATGTTAGTAAATAAATATAGCGAGGAAGATATTATAAAAAAGAGAAGTCTTGATTTGAAAGAAGCATATGATATTTTATCTATTCCTTTGATTGGAATTGTTTATGATGATCATATTATGATAGAGGCCAATAACAAAGGAATGCCAGTTTATATGAATAAAAATGACAATATAACAGGATGTTTTCAAAGAATTGTAAAAAGATTAGAAGGTATGGAAGTACCGTTTCAAAAAAAGAAAAGAAAACCATTACTAGAACGAATTTTTAGATAATATTTTTCTACTTTTCATCATAAGTATAAATGAGGTGACAAACTTGTGAATGAGGTAGAAGAAATTAAGAAAAGAATGAAAAGACGTAAAAATAGATATCATCCTGCTTTGACTGATCATCATTTCTTAAAGTTTTATAATGGGATGATTAAATGCATGGTTGTTTTGTTGGTTGGGGTTGCTGTTTGTTCTTATGTCAAAGTGAGTCCTAATGGAACACTTATTAAAGATTACATTTTTAATGATCTTCATTTTAATGAAATGGTAAGATGGATTAATCATCAATTGTTGTCTTTTCAAAATAAAGATTCATCATTAGCTGTTTCAAAACAGGTAGGGTATACACATATTGAAGATAATTTATATTCAAATCAATCC
>CATOPA010000062.1 GCA_951801965.1 uncultured Erysipelotrichaceae bacterium
TGTGTATTGCATTATTTATTTGTTTTATGTAAAATAAAATTAAAGAAAGCGATTTCTCTCTTTCTTTTTAAAAATATATAAAAGAGGGTGTGGTAAAAAATAGTAAAAAAATTAAAAAGTTTATTTTAATAATAATCACAATTTAGCAAGTAAGGAGGGAAAAAACAATGAAAAAGGGATTAAAATTATTAATGGCTATAGTCATGATTATGAGTTTTGTGATTCCAGTTAAAGCTGTTGATGTGGATTTTTCACAAGTATTAGATAACAATGTTATAAAAGTAGGATATACTGAAGTTTATACAGATAGTAAACCAGCCATTCCACCATCACAATTGGGTTATCATATTCAAGGGAATAATATTGATACAAAAGCATATAAAACAATTCTTGTTGATGATGACAATAATGAAATAATGGCAGTAGAAGGAACATTTGGGAGTTCTTCAAATGATTTGATCATGAATGTTCCTGGAAATACAAAGGATGGACATTATGTATTAAAAACAACTGTTGATGGTGTCACAGTTGTAAGTGATGTTATTATATTAAATAACTATAATTTAGGAAGTCAAATAAGTACAAACGTAACTAATTATAGTGGTGGAACTTGGGATCTGGTTGATGGGATTCAATGGGGAATGTTTACTCCAAAGGATAATAAACCAACACAAGATAGCCCAGCAGAGTTTGTGTTTGAGTTTGATAAACTCATTGATGTCTATGCATTTGGGGTCGCTTCTACATATGGGAATGATCAAGGACCTAAAACAGGAGAAATATTATATTGGGATAATGAAATACAGGCATGGAAAAATATTTTAAATAATGGAAGTACGAATTTTGATTTTCACTGGGTCACTAATGGGGCATGTGAAATGTTAATGTTTGATTTCTCTAAAGCATATACAACAAATAAAATGATGCTAAGAGTTACAGATTCGAATACAACATGGGAAAATACAAATAATGTTGTTGAAGTACAAACTTGGGGATATGAAATAGGTGAGCTTCCATCAATTGATATGGATTCTAGTGAAGGGATTGTTCAGAAAGAAAATACAATTTCATTAGTTATAAAGAATCCTCATAAAGTTGAGAAAACAACAGTTCATTTGGAATTGGTTGATTCTTTATCATTAAAACCATTATCACAACCTGTAAAATACCAAGCGACAATGGTAGATGGAAAACTTGAGTATCGCTTTATTATTCCGAAAAGTGTAGATTTAGGAGCTTATCGTGTGAGGGTTTCATATGATGACTACTTAGCATATAGTGATGAATATTATATAGGCTTTGATAGAGATGTAAATATGAAAGATGTTTCTAAGTATTTTAATATTTCATTAGAAGATGATTATACTCAAAAGGTAACAACAATTAATGATGATAATTTGACAACCTCATGGAAGTATAAAGGGGATACTTCGTTGCTTTTAGAAGTTAAGCCAGAGAACAATAAATTCGCAAATATTGTTTTAAAGAATATAAAGGTATATGCTGATAAGGATTCTATTTCTCAGGCAATACTAAAATTAGTTGCTGATACAAATTATTATCGTCATGTTGATAAAAATAGTCATGGTAAGATTAATACATTGATTGATTACACACCTATATGGGAAACAGATGATAAAGGAGATTATTTCATTATAGATCCACAATTTTTATCATTTGGTAATATTTTTGTATTAGACTTAAAGACAGATAATACAATTAAAATCGATGAGGTTATTGTTGAAGGAATTCACTTAGGGGATAACCAATTTGCAAAGGCAGAAGTTACACATAATGGAAAAGTGATTGATGCTTTTGATATGACAGACAATGTGGTAGGAAGTTACTACAAAACTGAATTTCATGAAAATGATGTTTATGAATTTGATTTTTCTCCTAGAACAGTCACAGCAAATGAAATTCTTTATACTGCTCACTTTCCTTCTTCACAAGGTGTTTCAAAAGTAAAAGTTGAAACATGGAATAATGGTTCATGGAAAGAACAGGGAATTTACCAATTGAATCATAAAACGGATAATGAAATAAGAGAGTCACAACAATTGGTATTTGAAGAAGTGACAACAAGTAAAATAAGATTAACAGTTATTGAAGCAAATAAAGTGTGGGATAATTCTTATTTGTTTTCTGATATCAATATTTTAGGAACAGTACATGATAACGCTCAATATATAGCTGATACTTTAGATACTAAGCTTGTTATTAATCAGGGAGACAAAAAAGTAGTTTTACCTAAAATAGAAGGGTATGATGTTGAAATTGCAACGTCTAGTCATCAAAATATTATTGATTTAAGTGGAAATATTTATGCAACATCAAAAGATGAAAATGTTGTTTTAACGCTAAAGGTTATAAATAAGAAAAATACAAAGGATGTTGGAATGACAAAGAATATTTCTGTCTTTGTACCTCGAAGTGCAAAAAATCAATTGATTTCATTTGAATATGATGATACATCAGTTTATAACAATCCTGCTATGGGATGGGTTCAATACTATGAATATACAAATGAGTCTGTAGATAAATATTGGGAAGATATGGATAAATTGTATGAGAAAGGATTACAACCTAGCATTTTATATATAAGAAATTTATGGAGCTGGTTTGAATCAGAAGAAGGAAAATATGCATGGAAAGATCCTCACAGTCAATTAAGTCAATTGGTCAAAGGAGCAAGAGACCGTGATTTACAAATTGCCTTTAGAGTAGTTGTAGATTCAACAGATATGTGGCAACAAGCAGTTCCAAAATATGTCACAGACGCAGGTGCAAAAGGATATTTATCTGAAAATTGTAATGATAAAAGTGCACTTGATCCTTATATTAATGATCCAATCTTTTTAGAAAAATTTGAGAAATTTATTAAAGCTTTTGCTGAAGAATATAATGATGATTTAGATATTGCTTATATTGACGGTATGGGATTTGGTGATTGGGGAGAAGGTCATGGTGTAAGATTTCATACTGACTATGCTGACTCTTCAAAGTCAGATATAGAAAATTTAACAATTTCTATAAGAAACATTGTTAATATTTATAATGATTATTTTCCAGATGTTTTATTAGGAACAATGGAAGGACAAAGTGAAAGATATGGTACCGAAAAAACAAGTGGTTTTGTTAATAATGATATTGTCTATGTAGAAACATTTGAACCAGAGTATGATTGGGTGATTAGAAAAGATACATTTGGTTGGATGAATGATGAAATTAGAAATCGCTTATTAGACTATTTTAATCAAGGGATTCCAATTTATGCAGAGGATTGTTATCATTCTTTCCAAGTCAGAGAATACTGGTATAATAATGCAGGATTCCCTACACTTGATTCAATTTTAAGACAAGTCATTAGCGATGCCTTATATGTAAGAGCAAATACTCTAGATGCACGCACTGTTATGGACTGTGAATCATGGCTAGATAATGACTTGGAAAATTACCATAATGATGGACTTTTGAATTTGTTTGGTGTCAAAGGAGGATATCGTCTTGCTCCAACAACTATTGAATTTCCAAAAACAATGATAAAAGGTCATACAATAAATGTCACATCAGCATGGAGAAATTATGGAGTAGGAATATTACCAAATAACAACGCTCATTGGAATAACAAATATAAAGTTGCATATGCTTTGTTAGATAGTCAAACTCATGAAGTGGTTTATCAATATAACGAAAGTAGTGATAATATAAATCCTGGAGATTGGTTATTAGAAGATGGAAACAATCGATATGATAGTCATTTTGTTGTTCCAACTTATATAGCCTCTGGTAAATATGAATTAGCAGTTTCAATAGTTAATGAAAAGAATGAGTATAAACCAGAAATTGAACTTGCCCTTAAAAATATTGAAATGACAAAAGAGGGTTGGTATATTATAGATTCAGTGAATATCTATAATGAAGGCGAAATAAAAGTTGACTCATTACACAATATAACATTTGATACAATGGTTAATGGTAGAGTTATAGCTGATAAGACGGAAGTTAAAACAGGTGATTCTGTAACTTTAACTATAAAACCAAACAAAGGATATATGCTTAGTCAACTTATGATTAATAATGTAAAAGTTGATGTAAATGGTTCTGTTTATGTTGTTAAAGATGTTCAAAATGATCTTTTTATTCAAGCAACATTTAAGAAAATACCAGGATATGTGGATACAAGTGATTCAACGCTTATAACATCTTTCATAATAGGGTTATTATTTACATCTATAGGAATTATTATTTTCAAAAAGAAAAATACTTAAAGTGGGGCAACCCACTTTTATTTATTTGGCATATGGTATGCCATAATTTTAGGTGGAAACGATTACCCAACTATCCTACAATAAGATAGAAAAATAATCATAAAAGGAGAATGACAATGTTTAGACAAGATTTTTTATGGGGTGGAGATATTAGTGCTGCACAATGTGAAGGGGCATATAATGTAGGTGGTAAATCCCCAGTTTATAGAGACTATTTACTAGGTGGAAACAAAAATGAAAAAAGAAGTGCCTATTATAAGGATGAAAATGGAGAAATCAAAAAAATGTATGTAGATGCTAATCTTACAACGTTACCACCTAAAGGGTGTCATTATATTATTAGTGATGATCCATTAGATTTTTATCCTAATCATAAAGGAACAGAATTCTATTATCGTTATAAAGAGGATATTGCATTACTTGCTGAAATGGGATTTAAGGCTTTAAATCTTACTGTTTCTTGGGCAAGGGTTCTTCCTTATGGCAAAAAGCAAGGTGTTAATAAAGAAGGCGTAGAATTTTATAGAGATGTATTTAAGGAATTGAAAAAATATAATATTGAACCTATTGTGACATTATATAAGTATGATATGCCATTTTATTTTGATGAAGTACTAGGTGGATGGACAAACAGAGAAGTCATTGATGAGTTTGTTGCTTTTACAAAAGTATGTTTTGAAGAATATCAGGGATTAGTGAAATATTGGGTAACTATTAATGAAGTCAATGTCATGAAACAAGACTTAGATTCTTATGAAGAATATACACATGAGCAGGCATTAGAAGCATTTAATCAGATGCATTATATGATGGTTGCAGCTGCAAAAGCAACAGCTTTAGCTCACAAAATCAATAAAGATTATCAAGTGGGATGTATGATTGCAAGTACTGTGACTTATCCACTCACAAGTGATCCAAAAGATGTTTATGCAACACAAAAAGATCTTCAAGGAAATTTCTATTTATGTGCTGATACAATGATTAGAGGAAAATATCCATATTTTGCGAAATCAATATTTGATGAATATGGTATTACTGTAGATATTACAAAAGAAGATGAAGCCATTTTATTAGAAGGAAAAGCAGATTACCTTGCGACATCATATTATTTTTCTAACTGTGTAACAACACACAATGATGAAGGAAATAAACTTGCTTTTGGATATGCTAATCCATACTTAAAAGCATCTGATTGGGGATGGCAAATTGATCCTGTTGGCTTAGCATATTGGCTCAATGAAATCTATGCACGTTATCAAGTCCCAGTTCTCATTGTAGAAAATGGTTTAGGAGCTATAGATGTATTAGAAGATGATGGAACAATTCATGATGATTATCGTATTGCATATCATAAAGCACATATTGAAATGTTAAAAGAAGCAGTGGACCAAGGCGTTGATGTTTTAGGATATACAACATGGAGTTGTATTGATCTTATCTCTAATAGTACAGGTGAATTAAGAAAGAGATATGGTATGATTTATGTGGATGCAGATGATCATGGTCATGGAAGTTATAAGCGTTATAAAAAGGATTCATTCTATTGGTATAAAAAAGTTATTGAATCTCATGGAGAAAACTTAGAATAATAAACGAGTCGTGTATGATTGCACGACTTTTTTGATAAAGAAAAAAATTTTTGATAAAATATAAAAAAACAATGCAATAAAATAGGTTTTTATATCATTAATAAAATGAAAGGGGATAAATATGAGCAATAAAGAAATCGATAAACTGTTATTAATGCTCCTTGATGATGATAGTTCTTTTGAAAAGTTATATGAACAAACACGTGTTATCGTTTTTGCTTATATTATGAGTTTAGTAAAGAATTATGATGATAGTAAGGATATATTGCAGGAAACATACATTAAAATATATAAGGCAAGTTCATCTTATCAATCAATGTCAAAGCCATTAGCGTGGATATATACAATTGCAAGAAATGAGTGCTATCTTTATTTAAGAAGACAGACATATACAGAAGAATATCAAGATAATGTTGTTTTACCAATGTATATGGATAAAGATACACAACTGATATTAGAAAACTTGTTTGAAATTCTTAATGAAAAAGAACGTCAGGTGATTATTATGCATTCTTTATGGGGATTTAAACATCATGAAATCGCAAAGTTACTTGAAATATCAATATCAACATCTCTGTCTTGTTATCATAGAGGTATGAAGAAAATGAAAAAAGAAATGGGGATTAATTTATGAATAAAATCTATCAAGCTTTTCAATCAATAACACCAAATAATATAGAAAGTATTAAAGAACAGGCTCAATTAAGAGAAGGGAAGGTGGACATATATATGGAACCGAAAAGAAGAAGTTTGTATTATAAAGTATGTTTAATAGCATGTGTGTGTGTTATAGGATTTTCTATTTTCTCTTTAAGGAAAGATCATACAGTATTTGCAACTGTAGGCTTTGATGTTAACCCTAGTATTGAACTCAATATAGATGAAGAGGAAAAAGTTATTGAGGTTTTGACTTATAATGATGGTGGACAAAAGATTATTGGTGATATGAAATTAGAGGATAGTCACGTTGATGTTGCAGTCAATGCATTAATTGGTTCTATGTTAAAAGAAGGGTATATTGATGAGCTGAAAAATTCTTTGCTGATTTCTGTTATTGGAGATAATAAGGAAAATAATGAAAAAATAAGGCAAAGAGTTTCTCAAGATATTGATGGTTTATTGAAAGACTATCATGTTCAAGGATCAATTATGTCACAAAATTTACAAAGGACAACAGCTTTAGAAGATATAGCAAAGAAATATCACATTTCTATAGGAAAAGCTGAATTAATTCAAACATTGATAGAAAAGAAACCAACATATACATTTGAAAATCTTAAAGATCTTTCTGTTCATGATTTGAATGTTCTGCTTATTTCTTATGATGTAAATAATATTCAAGTGGATGGTGAAGTGAGTACAAGTCAATATTTGAATCAAAATCAAATAAAGAGTCTTGTTGAAAAGGATGCGAAAGTGACTCAACCTGTTTATAAAGAAATTCAATTAGATAGTGAAGATGGCATGATTGTTTATGAAGTAGAATTTGTGAAAGATGGGATAGAATATGAGTATGAATTAAATGCATTGACAGGAGATATTTTAAAGAAGGAAATAGAAAAAGAGAAAAAGAGTGTTTCTTCAAAACATCTTTCTGAGTCAGAAGCAAAGACTATAGCAATGAATCATATGAAGGTCTCTCAAGTCGAAGATTATTCAATAAAAAAAGAATATGACGATGGTGTTTATGAATATAAAGTTGAATTGATAAATGGAAATAAAAAATACGAGTATAAGATTGATGCAGTTGAAGGAACAATTTTAGATTATGAAGTTGAAAAGATTACAGCGTCATCAAATCAAAAGAGAATTTCTTATTCAAAGGCTCGTTCTATTGCTTTACAGCATGCGAAATTATCTATGAATCAAGTGAGTGATATGGATGTTGAGTTAGATGATAATCATTATGAAGTTTCTTTTAAAGCTAAAGGATATGAATATGATTATGAAATAAATGTCTTTTCTGGTAAGATTATTGATTATGAAAAAGAAAAAGATGACTAGTTCATAGAAGGGGGATTATTGAAAATAATTCCCTTTTCTCGTTGACTTATTTTTAATTATTGCTATCATTGAAGAAAAGGAGTAAAGAGTATGATTAAACAAAAAATGATTATTGAGTGTTCTGCTGAAGATTTTTTTAATGAAATTGTTCTTGGATTAAAGGAACAATACAAATCTTTGAAAGGTGAATATCCTACACAGGATATTCAAGAAGGATTTTCTTTTAAAGTGAAATTAAAAAAGAAAGATGAAGTTGTTGGAAAAGGAGTCTATCGTGTTTTAAAATATGATTATCCTTATCATTACTGCTTAGAATATACAAGTCATCGCTTTTATAAAATTGTGAGCGCAGAATTAGAACCTATTGATGAAACGCATGCACAGCTTCTTTTTGGTGAGTTTTCAGAAAAATTAAAAGATGGAAAGAAGCCAAAACCAACAGGTGAAGATAAAATTATAAATGCAAAACTTATGACAAAACTATCTGTAAGAAAAATGGTAAAATCAGCAAAGCAAAGAGAGAAAGAAGCATTATGATAGATAAAGCAAAACATGAGGACCTTGAAGCAATTTATAAACTTGTTTGTACTTTAGAAAAAACTCAAATCAATAAAGAAAGATTTGTTCGTTTATATAATGAGAGTTTAACAAATGATGATATTTATTATTTTGTATATAGACAAGATTATCAAGTGGTTGGATATATCAGTTTTTATATTCACCATTATTTACATCATCAACATGATACTGGGGAAATTGTTGAGCTTATTGTTGATGAGAACTATCGCAGTCAAAAAATAGGAGATCAATTGATTCGCCATGTTGAAGCCTTCGCAAAACAGCTTCAATTAGAAGAAATAGAATTATCAACATCAACCTATAGAAAAAAAGCCCATCGCTTTTATGAAGCGCATGGGTATATCAAAGATCATTATAATTATACGAAAGATCTTTAAAAGATTATATCATTTGTTATATTTCCATCTCCGCTTATTGGAATAGTATCTCCAAGGTAAGTAGGATTAGGCTTATAAATACAGGACATAAAATCTTTGCATCTTGCAGCAATTTCTCTTATGTCACGTTTAACTTGACCACGATACTCTCTAGGGTTAGAAGCATATCCTACAGCTTCTAGACCTAATTGATTGGCAATGTACAAAGCTCTATAAAGGTGATAATCTTGTGTAACGATAATCACCTTTTTTGCTTGAAAAATTTCCTTTGCTCGAAAAATACTCTCATATGTAGAAAATCCAGCATGATCCATAAAAATATCAGTAGAAGAAACACCTTTTTCAATAGCGTAATTTTTCATTACTGCAACTTCATTATAATCATTCCTGCTATGATCACCACTCATAATCAGTTTTGGAGCTTTCTTTTGTTGATAGAGAGAAATAGCTTCATCAAGTCTATCTTGCAGCATAGGTGTTGGCTGATTGTTTCTGATTCCTGCACCTAATACTAATATACAGTCAGCATTTTCTATATGTTTTGAAATTTGATTTTTTGTAGATATATATACGTATAGATTGACACTTGTTATGAATAAGCATCCAACTATACTTATACCAATGAAACAAATAACTAATTTCTTTATTTTTGTCATATCATTCACTCCTCTTTTTAAGTATAAAGGAATTGAACATGATATTCTTTAATATTGTCTTAATTTTCTTTTAAGAAGTCAATGACTTGATCTAAAGAATCAAGAATACGAGTTGTCATTTCTTGATATGGTGTTTCTGGATATTTCATATCAGGAATACAAATGACAGGAATAGATGCATTATAGGCTGCTTGAATTCCTGCTTCACTATCTTCTAAAACAAGGGCTTCATTTGGTTCTACCCCTAATTTTTGACAAGCTTTTAAGAAAATTTCAGGATCAGGTTTTCCTTTTGTGACTTCATCACCACAAACAATATCATCAAAACGTTCAAAAACTTTATCATCAAGAAGCTGATGTACTCTTATCAAATTGCTTGATGTTGCAATAATTGTTTGATAATGATGCTCTTGTAAATATTGAAGCAATTCGATAAGCCCCTTTTTTAAAGCAACACCTTTTTCATCAACAATTCTTTGCATAATTTCACGAAAATCCATAAGTGCTTGTTCAATATCAATTTGAATATGATAATTCTTTTCTATAAGATGAAAACCGTTTTCTACACTTTTTCCTAAAAATTGAGTATATAGTTCTTTAGATAAAGTTAAATTTTCTTTTTCAAGCAAAGAATTATAACAAGTATATGAAATTTCTTCGCTATCAATCATTAACCCATCCATGTCAAAGATGACTGCCTTAATCATTGTTCTTCTCCTCTAAATAATCAATCACTTCATATAATGATTGAAAAATTCTTTCTGTTAAATTTTCTATTTTTTCTTCAGGATATTTCATATCAGGAATACAAATAACAGGAATAGATGCATTATAAGCAGCTTGAATTCCTGCTTCACTATCTTCTAAAACAAGCGCTTCATGAGGCTCAACACCTAATTTTTGACAAGCCTTTAAGAAAATTTCAGGATCAGGTTTTCCTTTTGTGACTTCATTACCACAAATACTATCATGATAATATTGTGCCACATCAGCAACATTCAATATATCATCAACACGATGTCTATCACTTGATGTAGCAACAATTGTTAAATAATCGTTTTCTTTAAGATATTTTAAAAGTTCTACAAGACCTTCTTTTTTTGGTACACCATCTTCATGCATCTTTTTATGTAAAAGCTGATGAACTTTTTGAATATGGTCTTTGACAGGAAAATCCTCTCCATATTCTTCGTGCATTAATTGTGTTGCCATTATAATCGTTTTTCCTAATAGAGTCTTATAAAAATCTTCACTCATTGTAAGATTCTTTTCTTTTAAGACCTCTACATTACATTGATAAGTGAGTCGTTCACTATCAAACATTAAACCATCCATATCAAAAATAACTGCTTTTATCATCTTTTTATCCTCCATATATAAGTAGTATAAAAAAATGCTTGATATGTGTCAATCATTTCATTTGAGTTCATAAAAATATAAGAATATATATGTATAAAAATAATATAGAAAAAATAGGAAGAATATATTTTGCTTATTTATAGAG
>CATOPA010000063.1 GCA_951801965.1 uncultured Erysipelotrichaceae bacterium
ATTTTTTATTTTTTATTTTTTATAATTTTCTACAAAATACATTTTACACTTCGTTTTCTAAAATGTAAACCTTTTCGTATTATTTTTGTATATAAAAAGGCTGTTTATACAGCCATTTATTTACTCTTTTATATCATTTTGATCAAAAACCTGATCAATAGCAGCACCAGGAGCAACCATTGGAAAAACCTTATCATCTTCTTGAATAATACATTCAATAACAACTGGCCCCTGATGATCCATTGCCTCTTGAATAGCACTTGCAACTTCTTCTTTTTTCGTTACCTTAATGGCTTTACATCCTAAGCCTTGAGCAACCTTACAAAAATCAACTTGATCTTTTAAAATCGTTGAAGAATAACGTTTCCCATAAAATAATGTCTGCCATTGTCTAACCATTCCTAAAACATGATTATTCAAAACAACCTGAATAATAGGGACATTATATCGAGATGCGGTCGCTAATTCATTTAAGTTCATTCTAAAGCATCCATCTCCAGCAATATTAAAAACATATTGATCTGGTTTACCATATTTTGCACCAAGAGAGGCTCCTAATCCATAACCCATTGTTCCAAGTCCACCACTTGTAATGAGTTGGCGTGGTCTTTTAAAATGATAATATTGTGCAGCCCACATTTGATTTTGTCCTACTTCTGTACAAATAATTGCATTATTATCAGTTAATGCTTCTATTTGTTCAATAACATATGGTCCATTCAATACATCTTGATCATAGACTAACGGGTATTCCTCTTTTAATGTTCTTATTTCCTTTAACCATTGTGAATGATTTTGTTGTTTCAATAACAAATTCAAAGCACTTAAAACACCTTTTGCATCACCAACAATGCCTAAGTCAACCATTACATTTTTATTGATTTCTGCAGCATCAACATCAATATGAATAATCTTTGCATTCTTTGCAAAAGCTTTTGCATTTCCTGTGACACGATCACTAAATCTCGCACCAACAACTATTAACAAATCACATGTTGAAACACCAAGATTGCTTGTTTTTGTTCCATGCATTCCAAGCATCCCTGTATAACGAGGATTTGTTCCATCAAAAGCCCCTTTCCCCATTAAAGTATCAGTCACAGGAGCATCTACTTTTTCTACAAATTCTCTTAATTCATCACTGGCTTGTGAAGCAATGACTCCACCTCCAACAAAGATGAATGGTTTTTGAGATGCTTCAATCATCTCAATGGCCTGTTTTATAGAATCTGTACAATATGTATAATCCTTTCTTTCAACAGGTAAAGGACTTTCTTTTTTATAATCACAATTTGCGAGAGTGACATCTTTTGTAATATCAACTAAAACTGGTCCAGGTCTTCCTTCCTTAGCAATTTTAAATGCTTTACGAATTGTAGGAGCAAGATCTTCTACCTTTTTAACAATAAAATTATGCTTCGTGATAGGCATTGTGACTCCAGTAATATCAATTTCTTGGAAACTATCTTTTCCTAACATTGGCACAGCAACATTGGCTGTGATTGCAACAACAGGAATAGAATCCATATAAGCAGTTGCAATTCCAGTGACAAGATTCGTTGCTCCTGGTCCACTTGTTGCCATACATACACCAACTTTTCCTGTTGCTCTGGCATAACCATCAGCACAATGAGAAGCCCCTTGTTCATGAGAAGTCAAAATATGATTAATCTTATCTTGATATTTATATAAACTGTCATAGATTTCAAGGATTGTTCCACCAGGATATCCAAAAACAGTATCAACGCCTTGTTCTAGCAAGCATTCTACAACTATATCTGATCCTTTCATTTCCACAATATTCCTCCTTTAATCTTTGACTTTTAATACAGCCCCTGTATTTGCAGAAGTGACCATAGATGCATACTTCTTTAAATATCCTTTCACTTCTGGCTGCTTTGGTATAAAACCAACCTTTCTTTCTTCAAACTCTGTTTCATCTACTAAAACATTGATTGTATGATGAGGGATATCAATTTCAATCATATCCCCTTCTTTGACAAAAGCAATTGGTCCGCCTACTGCTGCTTCTGGTGAAACATGTCCAATAGAAGCCCCTCTTGTTGCTCCAGAAAAACGACCATCAGTAATCAATGCAACATCTTTATCTAATCCCATTCCAGCAATTTCACTTGTTGGAGATAACATTTCTCTCATTCCTGGTCCACCTTTAGGACCTTCATAACGAATAACAACAACATCACCAGCAACAATTTTTCCAGCACGAATCGCTTCAATAGCTTCTTCTTCACAATCAAAAACTCTAGCTGGACCTGTATGTTTCATCATTTCTAAAGCCACTGCACTTTGTTTAACAACACACCCATCTGGTGCTAGGTTGCCTTTTAAAACTGCAATTCCCCCTGTTTGACTATAAGGATGATCAACTGGTCTAATAATATTTGTATCTAAATTGATGCATTTTTCAATATTTTCTTTTAATGTTTTTGTTGTACAAGTCATGACATCTGTATGTAAAACGCCTAATTTATCTAATTCATTCATGACTGCATAAACTCCACCAGCATCGTTCAAATCTTCCATAAATGTATCACCTGCCGGTGCAAGATGACATAAATTTGGAACTTTCTGACTAATTTCATTAGCAATTTCTAAGTTTAATTCAACGCCTGCTTCATAAGCAATTGCAGGTAAATGTAGCATTGAATTTGTTGAACACCCTAAAGCCATATCAACAGTTAGAGCATTTAAAAAAACTTCAGTTGTCATAATATCCCTTGGTTTAATATCTTGTTCAACAAGTTTCATAATTTGCATACCTGCATGTTTTGCAAGTCTAATTCTTTCACTATAAACAGCAGGAATTGTTCCATTCCCTTTTAATCCCATACCTAACACTTCTGTTAAGCAGTTCATTGAATTAGCAGTATACATTCCTGAACATGAACCACATGTTGGACAAGCTTTTTCTTCAAATTCTTTTAATTTCTCTTCTGTCATTTTCCCTGCATTAAACTGTCCAACAGCTTCAAACAATGAAGAAAGACATGTTTGTTTTCCATCTAATCTTCTTCCCGCTAACATTGGTCCACCACTGACAAAGATTGTTGGAATATTTAATCTTGCTGCTGCCATCAATAATCCAGGAACATTCTTATCACAGTTTGGAATCATGACCAATCCATCAAATTGATGTGCATTCGCTAAACATTCTGTACTATCGCAAATCAATTCTCTTGTGACTAAAGAATATTTCATTCCAGTATGGTTCATAGCAATCCCATCACACACAGCAATTGCAGGAACTTCAATTGGTGTTCCACCAGCTAAATAAATTCCTTTTTTAACTGCATCACAAATTTTATCTAAATTCATATGTCCAGGAACAATTTCATTATATGAATTGACAACACCAATCAACGGTCTTTCTAATTCTTCTTCTGTCATTCCTAAAGCATTGAATAAAGATCTATGAGGTGCTCTTTCTACACCTTTTTTGACATTATCACTTTTCATATTTATCCCCCTATAAGTTTTCCACAATCAAATCGCCCATTTTTGAACAACTCACTTCTTTATGTCCTTTAGACATAATATCAATTGTACGATACCCATCTTTTAATATTTTTTTAATAGCATTTTCAATAGCATCAGCTTCTTCATCCATATCAAATGAATAACGTAACATCATTGCTGCTGAAAGTATTGTTGCAATTGGATTTGCAATATTTTTCCCAGCAATATCTGGTGCACTTCCATGACTTGGTTCATACATACCAAAGCAGTCATCTCTTAAAGAAGCACTAGATAACATTCCAATGGATCCTGTAACCATACTTGCTTCATCACTTAAAATATCACCAAACATATTTTCTGTCAATATAACATCAAATTGACGAGGATTTCTCACAAGCTGCATAGCACAATTATCTACTAACATATGTTCTAATTCTACTTCTGGATAATCTCTTGCCACTTCATTGACAACTTTACGCCATAAACGTGATGAATCCAAAACATTCGCCTTATCAACACTCGTCACTTTCTGACGACGTTTCATCGCAATATCAAATCCACGTTTTGCTATTCTTCTAATTTCCTTTTCACTATAAACAAGATTATCATGAGCAACCATTTGTCCATCAATTTCTTGAGTCTTTCTTTCTCCAAAGTACAATCCACCAGTTAACTCACGCATAATCATCATATCAAAACCATCTTGTATAATTTCTTCTTTTAAAGGACATGCTTCTTTAAGTTCATTATATAAATAAGCTGGTCTTAAATTGGCAAATAATCCTAACTCTTTTCTCATCTTTAATAATCCTGCTTCTGGTCTTAAAGATGGTTCTAATTGATACCATGGAGATGTTGTTGTATCTCCACCAATAGAACCTAATAAAACAGCATCACTTGCTTTTGCGACTTCTATGGCTTCATCTGTTAGAGGAACTCCATGAACATCAATAGATGCTCCACCCATCAAAATATCAGTATAAGTAAAAGTATGGTTATACTTTTTTGCAACTGCATCTAATACCTTCAATGCTTCATTAACAATCTCAGGTCCAATTCCATCACCCTTGATCACTGTAATTTTCTTTTCCATACTTTTTATCCTTTCTTTTCATTCACATAATTCACTAATCCATTAGCCTTAATCATCTTTTGTAAAAACTCTGGAAAAGGTTGTGCCTGATATTCTTTATTCTTTGTTAAATTATATATTTTACCAGTATCAAAATCTATTTCTACTTGATTTCCTTCATCAATATCATCTACTGCTTCCTCGCATTCTAATATTGCAAATCCAATATTAATAGAATTACGATAGAATATTCTTGCAAAAGATTTTGCAATGACACAAGAAACCCCTGCAGTTTTTAAAGCAAGAGGAGCATGCTCCCTAGAAGAACCACATCCAAAGTTCTTCCCGGCAACCATAATATCTCCTTGATTTAATCTTTCAACAAATGTTGGATCAATATCAACCATTGCATGACTTGCAAGTTCTTTTGCATCAAATGAATTCAAATATCTTGCAGGAATGATCACATCTGTATCAACATTATCACCATATTTCAAAACACTTCCACAAGCTTCCATTATTCTCCCACCTTTCTTGGGTCTGCAATATATCCAGCAACAGCACTCGCTGCTGCGACTTCAGGAGAAGCCAAATAAATCAATGCTTCTGTATCACCCATTCTTCCAACAAAATTACGATTTGTTGTTGAAACACATTTTTCACCTTTGGCCATAACACCCATATGTCCACCCATACAAGGACCACAGCTTGGTGTATTAAAAGCACATCCAGCTTCAACAAAAATTTCAGCCAAGCCTTCACGAATACATTGTACAAAGATTTTTTGTGTTGCTGGAACAACCATCACTCTTACTCTATCAGAAACTTTTCTTCCTTTTAAAATGGCAGCTGCTTTACGCAAATCACTCATACGCCCATTTGTACAAGAACCAATCACAACTTGATCTATATATATTTTTTCATCTTTATTGATTTCATCTATTGTATGTGCATTTCCTGGTAAATGAGGGAAAGCGACAGTTGGTACAATTTGAGATAAGTCAACTTCAATCACTTCATCATAAATAGCATCTTCATCAGCACAATATTCTTTATATTCTTTTGTAGAATGTTTCTTCATATATTCTCTTGTTTTTTCATCTACAGGAAAAATACCATTCTTTGCTCCAGCTTCTATTGCCATATTACAAATCGTAAAGCGATCATCCATTGAAAGTTCTTGAACACCTTCACCAACAAATTCCATAGACTTATATAATGCTCCATCTACTCCAATTTGTCCTATAATATGTAAAATCACATCTTTACCACTGACATAAGGCTGTAATTTTCCTTTTAAAACAAACTTGATTGCACTAGGTACTTTAAACCATAATTCACCAGTTGCCATTCCTGTAGCAATATCTGTTGTTCCTACACCAGTAGAAAATGCACCTAACGCCCCATATGTACAAGTATGAGAATCAGCACCAATAATACATTCCCCTGCAACAACAATTCCTCTTTCAGGTAATATTGCATGTTCAACACCACATTTTCCTTGTTCCATATGATGAGTCAAACATTGATTGATTGAAAATTCTCTAATTGCTTTTGAATTTTCTGCAGATTTTATATCTTTATTTGGTGTAAAATGATCTGGAACCAAAACCACTTTATCTACATCAAAAACCTTATCAGCCATCTGATGAAAAATAGGTAACGCCATTGGCCCTGTAATATCATTTGCCATTACAACATCTAATTTTGCTTCAATCAGCTGCCCTGCAGCAACTTCTTTTAATCCTGCATGATCAGCTAATATTTTTTGTGTCATTGTCATTGACATAATCTTTTCCCCCTTTTCCTTTGTATGTCATCACTAAGGAGCAAAGCACTCCTCACTGAACACACACAAAGTGTGTGTATATTAGTTATTAATCAATTTATCTTCATCAGACCAGCTGTATAATTTTCTAATTTCTTTACCAACTTTTTCAGATGAATGTTCTGCTGCTAATTTTCTCATTGCTTTAAAATGTGCTTGTCCACCAGCTTCTGACATATCTAATAAGAAATCTTTTGCAAATGTTCCATCTTGAATATCTGATAAAATCTTTTTCATTGCTTTCTTTGTTTCATCAGTAATAATCTTTGGACCAGTAATATAATCACCATATTCAGCAGTATTAGAAATAGAATATCTCATTCCTTCAAATCCTGATTGATAAATCAAATCAACAATCAATTTCATTTCATGAATACATTCAAAATATGCATTTCTTTCATCATATCCAGCTTCAACCAATGTTTCAAAACCAGCTTGCATCAATGCACAAACACCACCACATAAAACAGCTTGTTCACCAAATAAATCTGTTTCTGTTTCTGTTCTGAATGTTGTTTCTAACACACCAGCTCTTGCTCCACCAATACCTAAAGCATATGCTAAAGCAATATCCTGTGCTCTTCCTGTTGCATCTTGTTCAACGGCAACTAAACAAGGAACACCTTTTCCAGCTTGATATTCACTACGCACTGTATGTCCTGGCCCTTTTGGAGCAACCATAGTCACATCAACATTCTTTGGTGGAACAATTTGTCCAAAATGAATATTGAAACCATGAGCAAACATTAACATGTTTCCTTCTTCTAAGTTTGGTTCAATTGATTCTTTATATAGTTTTGCTTGTAATTCATCATTAATTAAGATCATAATGATATCTGCTTTTTTAGCAGCCTCAGAAGAAGTATACACTTCAAATCCTTGTGCCTCTGCTTTTGCCCAAGATTTAGATCCTTCATATAATCCAATAATTACATGAACACCAGATTCCTTTAAATTCAATGCATGAGCATGTCCTTGAGATCCATACCCAATAATTGCAACTGTCTTGCCATCTAATAAAGATAAGTCACAATCAGATTCATAATAAATTTTTGCCATTTCCATTAACCTCCACGTTTATTTTTTCTTTTTTATATCAAAATTATCAAGACCTCTTGCAATACCAGCAAGCCCAGTACGTACAATCTCAACAACATTGAAACCATCCAACATCGCCAATAACCCATTGACTTTACTATGATTCCCTGTTACCTCAATCACCAATGACTGAGGTGAAACATCAACAATCTTTGCTCTAAAAATATCCACAATAGAAACAATATCAGCTCTTAAAGTTGCATCTGCTTCTACCTTAATCAAAACTAACTCACGATAAACAGATGAAGCAGGTGGTAAAGCAAAGACTTCAATCACATCTTCCAGCTTTCTCACTTGTTTTTCAATCTGTTCAAGAATCCTTTGTTCCCCTCTCGCAACAACTGTCATTCTTGAAATATTTTCATCTTGTGTTGGTCCAACAGTTAAACTATCAATATTATAGCCTCTTCTTGCAAATAAGCTACTGACACGTGTTAAAACACCAGCACTATTATGAACAAGAATTGATAAAATAAGTTCTTCCATAGATTATCCTTCCTTCTTAACATTTTTATGCAAACGATTCATTGCTGAAATCATTGCTTTAATTGTTGCTGTTGTAATATTAGGATGAACTCCTACACCATATTCACAAACAGCACTTCCTTTTGCTCTTAATTGTACATAAGCAGCAGCTTTTGCTGAAGAACCAGATGTCAAAGCATGCTCACTATAATCCAACAAATGTGTATATAAGAATTCTTCATTAGAGTTAAAAGCATTCTTCACTGCATCAATTGGTCCATTTCCATAACCAATCAAAGTCTTGATTTCGCCATGATCTTCAATTGTGACTTCTGCTCTTCTTTCATATTCACCTTCATCACTAATATCAATAAGCTTTTGTCTAATAAATCTATATGGTTCTTCAATATCAATATATTCTTTCTTAAATGTATCATAAATTCTTTCTGGTGAAACTTCTCCTTCAATCTCACTGATATTTTGAATTGCTTTCGCAAAATCAGCTTGTAAAGCTTTAGGTAAATGATATCCAAAGATAGTATCCATAACAAATGCGACTCCACCTTTACCAGATTGTGAATTAATACGCACAATTGGTTCATATTGTCTATTTAAATCAGCAGGATCAATTGGTAAATAAGGCACTTCCCAAATACCATTTCCTCTTTCATGATAAGCATGCATTCCCTTATTAATTGCATCTTGATGACTACCAGAAAAAGCTGTAAAGACAAGTTGTCCTGCATATGGCTGACGTGGTGGAACTTCCATTTTTGTGCATTTTTCATAAATAGACTTAATATGGTTCATACGACTTAATTCAAGTTGAGGATCAACCCCATGAGTGAACATATTTAATGCAAGTGTAACAATATCAACATTTCCTGTTCTTTCACCATTTCCAAATAAAGTTCCTTCGACTCTATCAGCTCCTGCTAGCATACCAAGCTCTGTTGTTGCGACACCACATCCTCTATCATTATGAGGATGCAAACTGACAATAACTCTTTCTCTATCTTTAAAGTTTTTGCACATCCATTCAATTTGATCTGCATAAACATTTGGTGTATCCATTTCTACTGTTGATGGTAAATTAATAATCACTTTATTATCTTTTGATGCTCCCCATACGTCCATAACAGCTTCACAGACTTCTAAAGCATAATCAACTTCTGTTCCAGTAAAACTTTCAGGAGAATATTCAAGGATAACTTTGCCATGAAATTCCTGAGATAATTCTTTGACTAATTTTGTTCCTTCAATTGCAATCTGTTTAATCTCTTCTTTGCTTTTATGGAAAACAACGTCTCTTTGTAAAACAGATGTAGAATTATAAATATGAACAATTGCTTTATCTAATCCTTCTAATGATTCAAATGTCCTTCTGATCAAATGTTCTCTTGCTTGAGTTAAAACTTGTACTGTGACATCATCAGGAATTAAATGTTCATCAATTAATAATCTCAAAAAATCATATTCAATTTGTGAAGAAGAAGGAAATCCAACTTCAATTTCTTTAAAACCTAAATCTACTAACAATTGAAACATTTCAACCTTTTCTTCAATTTTCATTGGTGTAATTAATGCTTGATTTCCATCACGTAAATCAACAGAACACCAAGTTGGAGCTTTCTCAATCACTTTATCAGGCCATGTACGATCCTTTAATTGAATTGTTTCAAATCTTTTATACTTTTTATAGTTCATCTTTTTAACCTCCTTATCCCTATATAATAAAAAAGCTCGTCTCAATTATGAAAATATTCATAATAGAGGACGAGAGTTCTTCACTTCGTGGTTCCACCTCATATTTATTATAACTTCACAGTTACAATCTCATCAAGTACGCTTATTGTTAAGTTCATACTCTAGCGTGATAACGGTCGCAGATTCCGTAGCAGCTTACTCCACACGTTTCAGTGCTCCACTCAAGGATGAGTTCAATAATGTATAAACGATTTTTTACACCAGCCAAAATCTCTCTTTGCTTTATAGCATTACCTACTATTTCCTATCTCTGTATTTTCTATAGGGTTGTTGCATATATCATATAACTTTTTGATTTTCTAGTCAACACTAATTTTCATTTTTTATTTGATAATTTTTTAATTTAAAGAATATTATTGGTATAATTTAGCATTTCACAAAATTATAACTCTTTATTTAAAATAAAAAAACAAGATTACTGAGTATCTTGTTTACTTAATTCATATAATCCCTTACCATAATAAATCATCGCAATAATCATTAAAATCACTGTTACACAAATCATCATATTTGCAAGAATACCTGGAACTATAAATGCAATCAACATAATAGAAACAACAAAGAAAACTGCTGTTGCTATTTTTCCTGGCATTTCAGCTTGTGCTAAATGGATATGTTTCTTTTTATAAATGTACATTCCTACCAACAAAAGCATTCCATCTTTTAAGACAATAATAATAACTAATAAAATATAAGCTGGATAAGCATACATCAATGTGCATGCAACAACAAACTGTGTTAACTTATCAGCAACTGGATCAATTAATTTTCCAAGCTCTGTAATCATATTATATTTTCTTGCAATATAACCATCTAGAAAATCTGTCAAACTAGAGACTAATAAAACAGTGGCAGATAATAGATGTCTTTGTTGTACATCAGAATAAAAATATGTATAAAGAAATACAGGAACTAATAATATTCTAAAATAACATAAAATATTAGGTATACTGAATATTTCTTTTTTTGTAAACATATCATCGCCACCTTTATCTCTTCCTATTATAAAGTTTTTCACATATGAAGTCAAATTGAACTTATTCTTTATTATGTATATGCCTAAACTCTAAAAAAAGACCAGACATTATCTGGTCTCTCTTATATAACTGTTAATGACGAAACAGCTACCCAGGAATTGATTTCTTTTAATAAAGCTTCTTGAACACCTTTATTTGTCTGTATCTTCTTAATCGTATGT
>CATOPA010000064.1 GCA_951801965.1 uncultured Erysipelotrichaceae bacterium
GTCACAGTCATCTTTACAACAGAGAAAGATGTCTTAAAGAAAGGATTACCTATCTATCATATTGATAGAGTCATCAAAGAAACAGGAGATAAGTTTAAAGATGGGACAGAGATAATATATGTCAATGCCAGTATACAGGAAGAAAGTCAATTAGGGAGATTGATGCATGACTTTATGTGTGACAAAGCAGATGACATGTATTATGAAGTCTTAAGAAACAGAGTGAAATATTATAAAGAGAATCAGGAGGGAAGAAGAGAGATGTGTGAAATCATGGATAATATTAGAAATAAAGGAAGACTAGAAGGTCTTACTGAAGGAAAAATCGATACTTTGGTTCAACAACTTAAACAAAAATTAGGATCATTAACACCAGAGATAGAAATCAAGATACAAACAAGTACATATAATCAGTTAGAACAATTAACAATTCATATTTTTGATATTGAAACAGAAAAAGATATTGTAGACGTACTATCTTGCTAATATAGATAAACGCTATTCCTATATTATTAAAGGAATAGCGTTTGCATATTATAAGTATCAAATATTTTCTTCAATAAAATGAGTAGAATACATATCCCAATATTTTTTATAAACATTTTGATTTTCAACAAAGGAAAGCTGATACATTCTAAAATAAACAAGCTTATTTTTAGGTTGCCATAATTCTTGATAAGTATATTGATACTTCATTCCTATAGCCTTCATAACATAGCCACTATGAGGGTTATTCATATCATGTGTTGCTGTGATAAAAGGTATACCATCTTTTTTTAATTGTTCAAGAATTGCGCGACTCGCTTCACTGACAATGCCTTTTCGCCAATACTCCTCCAATAATCCATAACCAAAATCATGGGATTCTTCTTGACTGACATGAATATACCCTATAGGAACATTCTCTTCTTTTAAACATATAGCATACTTATAGCCTTTTGAGTTCATATAATTTTTTTCATAAAACTCCTTAGCCTCTTGCAATGTTTTTAATGGAAACCAAGGTAAAAAAGTATTTATTTTTTCATCGCTGAAAATTTTAAAGATAGCTTCTAAATCATTTTCTTGAAAATTTCTTAGTATCAAACGTTCTGTCATAAGAGTTGGTACACTCATTCTTTATCCCCCTCAATTCAAACCTTTCATTTTCATAACACAACAAATTAATATGTCCATCGCAAATTATATAACTTTCACCATAAACAGTTGCTTTACTATCAATCAATATATAACTTCCATCAACCAATACAATAAAAGAATGATTTATACTATCTTTATAAGTAATATCCTCATATAATCTCATTCCATCTAAATATCTGTCTTTAACCATCTGATAATGAGGAATGACATTGATTGTTGTAAGATTTAATCCATCAATCCATCTTTGGAAACATGGATCAATAGATTCACCATCTTCCTCTGGCTGACAATAAACTAGCTGAGCACAATTCATACTTCCTGCACTGATGCCTATCACTATACCTTGAAATCCTTGGATTTTTTCTTTAAGTTGTATATCTTGAAAATATTTATTTTGTGTAGGAACATGCCCACCACCTAAAATAACAACATCATAGCTATGAAGTTTTTCTTTTGTGAGAGGATATCTTCTATCTATCAAATCAAAACATTGCATAGAAAAATGTTCTTTACAAAAAGCATTTCTAAAATAATCGCACATTTCATCGTTTTGCGAAAATGCCTCAGGACTTGCTGTAATAATACAACAACGACTTTCCTTCTTCCAATATTTCTTTAATTGATCTACAAAATGATTTTTCTTATCTAGACCATCAACATATCTACTT
Source organism: uncultured Erysipelotrichaceae bacterium (assembly GCA_951801965.1). Lineage (GTDB taxonomy): Bacteria > Bacillota_I > Bacilli_A > Erysipelotrichales > Coprobacillaceae > CATOPA01. The sequence continues at coordinate 1,809 of CATOPA010000064.1, forward strand.
CCATCTAGTGGTCCAGTAGGACTACTTGTTAAAAAGATAATCATAAATCTTCCTCCATAAATATGTTTTATATTATAACATATTTATTAAAAAAAGACCTCCATAATGGAGATCAATTTTATAATCCTTCTTTAACTTGTATACGCATGAGTGCTTTTTTCAAAGCTATCTCTGCACGTAAAATATCAATATCACTTTGTGATGTTTTTAAACGTCCTTCAGCTCTTTGTTTAGCTTCTTGTGCACGTCTTAAATCTATTTCCTCTGGAGATTCTATAGCATTAGCAATGATTGTTGTTTCTTCTTCATTAACATAAACAAAACCTCCAGATAATGCGAAAATATATCTTTCACCATTTTGAATATAGTTCATTTCTGAAATATCTATTGCACTTGCAAGAGGCAAGTGATTTGCAAGAATACCAATTTGTCCAGATGTTGTTCTTAAGTTTAACATCTCAATATCAGTTTCTTTATAAATCCCTTTCGGTGTGACAATCTTTAACTTAAATGTTTTCATTGTTTAATCTTTCTGCCTTTTCAACGGCTTCTTCTATAGAACCAACATTATGGAATGCTTGTTCAGGTAAATGATCCCATTTTCCTTCAAGAATTTCTTTAAATCCTCTAATTGTATCTTCAACACAGACATACTTTCCGTCCATTCCTGTAAACTGACTCGCAACAGTAAATGGTTGAGATAAATAATTACGCACACGTCTTGCTCTTGCAACTGTGATTTTATCATCTTCACTTAATTCGTCCATACCTAAAATAGCAATGATATCTTGTAATTCTTGGAATCTTTGTAATATCTGTTGAACTCCATGAGCAACTTCATAATGTTCTTGTCCTACAACCAATGGATCAAGAGCTCTTGATGATGAGTTCAATGGATCAACAGCAGGATATATTCCTAATGCTGCAATAGAACGATCCAAAACAACCTTAGCATCAAGATGCGCAAATGTTGTTGCAGGTGCAGGGTCAGTTAAGTCATCGGCAGGCACATAAACAGCCTGTACTGATGTAATTGATCCTTTTTTTGTTGATGTAATACGTTCTTGTAATTGTCCCATTTCAGTTGCCAATGTTGGCTGATATCCAGCTTGTGACGGTACACGTCCTAACAAGGCAGAAACTTCTGAACCTGCTTGAGTAAAACGGAAGATATTATCAATAAATAATAAGACATCTTGATTTTGTTCATCTCTAAAATATTCAGCCATTGTTAAACCTGTTAAACCAACTCTTAAACGAGATCCTGGTGGTTCATTCATTTGTCCAAAGACAAGTGTTGTTTTATCTAAAACTCCACTTTCTTTCATTTCATAATAAAGATCATTTCCTTCTCTTGAACGTTCTCCAACACCAGCGAAAACTGATAAACCTCCATGTTGAGTGGCAATGTTGTTAATTAATTCTTGAATAAGAACTGTTTTTCCAACACCAGCCCCACCAAATAAACCAATCTTTCCACCTTTAATATATGGACAGATCAAATCAATAACCTTAATTCCTGTTTCTAATATTTCTGTTTCTGTTCTTTGTTGTGCATAAGTTGGTGCACTTCTATGAATAGGCATTTTAGAAACAGTTTCAGGTAAATTTTCTTTTTCATCAATAGGTTGTCCTAAAACATTAAACATTCTACCTAGTGTTTCATTTCCTACAGGAACTCTAATAGGATATCCTGTATCTACTGCATCGAGTCCTCTCATCAAACCGTCAGTAGGACCCATTGCTATACAACGTACTGTATCATCACCAATATGTTGAGCTACTTCAACTGTCAAAGATTCACCTTGATTATCAATCTCAATCGCTGTATACAATGCAGGTAAATGATCAGCATCAAAAGCAATATCAACAACTGGTCCAACAGCACGTACGATTTTTCCTATATTTGCCATAATATCCCTCCTTTACTGAGCATTTGCTCCAGCAACGATCTCACTAATTTCATTAGTAATTGCTGTCTGCCTTGCCTGATTATATTTCAATAATAAGTCTTGTATCAATTCTTCTGCATTATCTGTTGCATTTTCCATACTTGTTCTTCTTGAAGCATTTTCACTTGTCACCGACTCAACTAAATATCCATAAATAACTGATTGTAAGTACATAGGAATCAAATGATTCAATACATCATTTGGTGTTGGCTCAAAGATTGTATACTTAGAAGTTACTTCAATATTTTCAAATTCAGCAGTATCCACAGGAAGCAAAGTCACAACTTTTGGTGTAAACGTCAAATTATTGACGAATTCTGTATAAATGATTTTAATCTTACCGATTTCTTGTTTTCTATACATAGCTGTGAGTTCATTCACCAATCTCACAACATCTTTAAAATCCATATCATTATTCAAATCCAAATAATCATGACAGTATTCAATATGTCTATGAGCCAAATAAGAAGCTCCCTTTGTTCCAATCATATAAACAAGATCGCCATCTTGAACCTCATTGCTCATTGTTTTTAAAACATTCGCATTATAACCACCGCATAATCCTAAACTTGATGTAATAACAATATAAACAGTCTTACCATTTTCATTCTCTTTCAAATATGGATTATCAATCATACCCTTATTACTTTCAAGAATTTCTGCAACAGTCTCTTGTACTTTACTATAATAAGGTTTTAATTCATCTAATTGATTTCTTGTTTTTCTTAACTTTGAAGTTGCTACAAGTTGCATAGCCTTTGTGATTTTCTTTGTAGATTCTACAGACTTTATACGCCTTTTAATAGACTGCATATGACTAGCCATAGACTCTATCCTTCCCTATTCACTTTTAAAAATTTCTCTACAAATACACTCATCACATCTTTTAATTGCTGAGATAAATCATCACTGATGACCTTATTAACACGAATATCCTCAATCATATCAGAATGATTTAACTTCATTTCTTCATACAACTCATTAACAAATGAAGAAACCTTATCCACAGCAATCTTCTTTGTAAATCCATTCTTTAAAGCAAATAATGAAATCACTTGTTCTTCTACACTACGTGGTGAATATTGAGCCTGTTTTAAAACTTCTCTGACTTTTTCACCATGATCAAGAGTTGCTTTTGTTGCTGCATCAAGATCACTACCAAATTGAGCAAATGCTTGCATTTCTGCAAATTGTGCCAATTCGAGTTTTAATGAACCCGAAACTTGTTTCATTGCTTTGATTTGTGCTGATGATCCAACACGAGATACTGATAAACCTGTATCAATAGCTGGTCTAAATCCAGCATTGAATAAATCTTGTTGTAAGAAAATTTGTCCATCTGTAATAGAAATAACATTTGTTGGAATATATGCTGAAATATCTCCAGCTTGTGTTTCAATAATTGGAAGAGCTGTAATTGACCCTCCACCGTGTTCCTCATTTAAACGACATGCTCTTTCAAGCAATCTAGAGTGTAAATAGAAAACATCTCCTGGATAAGCTTCACGTCCTGGTGGTCTCTTTAATAATAAAGACACTGTACGATAAGCAACAGCATGTTTAGATAAATCATCATATACAATCAAGACATCTTTTCCTTGATCAAGCCATTCCTCAGCTATAGCACATCCTGCATAAGGAGCAATATATTGTACTGGCGCAAGCTCACTTGCCCCTGCAGCAACGATTGTTGTATATTCCATTGCTCCACCTTGTCTTAATCTTTCAACAATTTGAGCAACTGTTGAGTTCTTTTGTCCAATAGCAACATAAATACAATAAATATTTTGTCCTTTTTGATTTAAAATTGTATCAATTGCAATTGCAGTTTTCCCTGTTTGTCTATCACCAATAATCAACTCACGTTGTCCTCTACCAATAGGAATAATAGCATCAATAGATGTAATTCCTGTTTGTAAAGGCTGATCAACAGACTTTCTTGTCATAACTCCACTTGCAACCCTTTCAATAGGTCTTGTCTGAGTATATTCAATAGGTCCTTGTCCATCAATAGGTTGTCCTAATGGATTCACAACACGTCCTAAAAGTCCATCACCTACAGGAACTTCAATAATTTTTCCTGTACGTTTCACTTCATCGCCTTCCTTAATTGTTCCCTCACTTCCAAGTAAGACAGCTCCAACACTATCTTCTTCAAGATTCATGACCATTCCATAAACATCATGAGGGAATAATAACAATTCTCCAAGCATCGCATTATCTAAACCATGAACAATAGAGACACCATCACCAATCGTCATAACAGTTCCTACGTCTTTAGACTCAAGAACTGTATTGAAATTCTTAATCTGTTCTTTAATTAAAGCACTAATTTCATCTGGTCTTAGATCCACTTGCCTTCACCTACTTTCTTAATAATTCTTGTCTAAGTGATTCTAACTTATAAGAAAGTGAATCATCATAAATATGATTATCAATTTCCACTCTCATTCCACCAATCAAAGATTCATCAATAATCATACGAAGTTTAACTTTCTTTCCTTCTTTTTGACTCATAGCTTTTTCTACCTTTTCAATATTCTCTATTGATAAAGAATAAGGTGTATAAAGCTTTCCAATCTTTATATCAAAATATTCATAACATAAAATTTGAAATTGCTGACATATTCCTAAAATGTATCTTATTCTTCTTTTCTTAACCAATAATAATAAGAAATTTAAAACATATTCAGAAATTTGATGATCAAAGCTCTTTTTTAAAATATCCATCTTTACATCATCTACAATCGCAACATGACTAAAAAACTGAACAAAGGTTTTATCTAAAAAAACATTATAAACTTTTTCCATATCTTTTTGATATGATTCAATAGCTTGTTCTTCTTTTGCTAAATCAAATAAAGATTCTGCATATCGTTTCGCTATAATATCCATTATTCCACAACCTTATCAATAAATTCTTCAACCAATTTTTGATTTTCATTAGAATTCATTTCTTTGTTCAAAATCTTTGTTGCGACTTCAATCGCAATATCAATCATTTCTTCTTTCATTTCTTTTCTTGCTTCTGCTTTTTCAGCTTCAATTTCTTTTTCAGCTTGTTTAATCTTCCCTGTTGCTTCTTCTCTTGCTTCTACAAGAATATCATCACGAACTTTTAAAGCATCCAGTTTTGCTCTTTCAACAATTTCACGATACTCTTTTGCAGATTCACGAGCTTGTTGATCACTTTCTTCCATCAAGACTTTTGCTTTTTCATTCATATCTTTTGCTTCTTGTATTTGTGTTTCTATAAAATCAGCTCTTTTTGCAAAATAAGCTTGCATTGGGATCCATAAAAATTTCTTAAAAAAGAAAAGCAATACCCCTGTTGATAATAACTGTATAATAAGTGTTGTTATATTGGGGAATAATTTACCAGCAATATCTATAGACATATCTTATTCCTCCTATCCGTTTTTTTATCCAATGAACATTGGGAATACGAACATCAATAAGAAAGAGATCAATAATCCATAAATAGCTACTGTTTCAGATAAAGCGATACCTAAAATCATCATTGTACGAATTTTCCCTTCTGCTTCAGGATTTCTTCCTACTGCTTCTACTGCTTTACTTGCAGCAATACCTTCACCAATACCTGTTCCTAAACCTGCACATACAGCAATACCAGCTGCAATCGCAATTAAACCATAATCTGTCATTTTTCTATACCTCCATAATTGTTTTCATTTTTATTCTTTACTAGCTATTCTGCTTCAATAGAAATCAAAATACTAGATAAAGTGACAAAGACTAATGTTTGAATACACCCTGCAAAAACATCAAAATATGCATGTAATGCTGGTGCTAAAATAGGTCCTAAAAAGTTAAACTGAATAATAAATCCAGATAACCAACCAGTAAATTGATAAACAAGACCCATTAAAATAGTTCCACTTAAAATATTACCAAATAAACGCATTGATAATGAAATCAGTGGAGAGACTGCACTTAATAAGTTCGTTGGTGGCCAAACAAGCTCTTTGAAGTATGTTAACCCACCTTTTTTCTTAAATGCATTGTATTGAATCAGTGCAAATGTAATACATGTAATTGCAAGTGTAATAGAATAATTTGATGTTGGAGCATCAAATCCAATCAATCCACTTAAATTTGCACAAATCAAATACACAAACATAACTGCAAAATAAGGATAATAGTTCTTTTCAAACTGTGATGGCATAATAGATTTCATGTAATTATATACCATTTCTATACCTGTTTCGCATACTAACACAATACCCTTTGGTCTTTGCATTGGATCAGCCACAGCAACCTTTTTCCCTGCATAAACAAACAAGCAACAAAGTGCTGCAATGATAATCAAAGAAAAAACAAGTTCAACCTGCAAAGTGATATGTATTGTAGAAAGTATTGCATTACCTACCATCAACCTCACCTCCTTTATGAATATATCCTTCTAAATAAATCGTTATCTTTATAACAAAATATCCTAAAAACACACCAAATATATGAACAAAATCAACTTTTACAGATATATAAAATCCCACTGCATATAATAACAGCTTCAAAATAGTCATCACCATAATCATAACAGTAGACATCTTATACTTCAAAATACCTTCAGATATCTTCATAATTAATAAAAAAACAAACACATTGATGACATATCCTAAAATAAGTCCAACAACATATGACATATCCTTTATCAATAAACCTACTATTGTTAAAATGAGACATCCAATAAAAAACACCAATACAGAACGCTTCAATACAGTCTTCTCATTCATGCTTTCCCACTCCTAACAATAATTTTATCACATAAAGAAATGCTATCAACAAACACCCTAATAATAGAAACGGTGCTGTATGAAAATATGTATCAAGTTTAATTCCTATATATAAACAAAGTATGAACATAACAATGACTCTTAATCCTAATTCTAAAGCAAACAATAAATCTTTCATCATTTCTATCCCTCTTTTATATAGAAATATCGAATAAATTATACATTGAATGGAAAAAAATAACAATGATTTCTTTATGATTATACCCTTTTTTCACTCATAAAAAATAGACAGAAAACGATATCTGTATTAAACTTAGACATCTATCTTCTTGTGTCCGAAAATATTATAAATCTTTAATATGAATTTATGTATATTTAGTCATCATAAAAATAGCACTTAAGACTTATATAAGTTTTAAGTGCTATTTTATAATTATTTTAATATATTATCAATAAAAATTATTCTTTTTCATCGACTGGTTTTCGTAAGACACCCATCATGACTGCGGACACTATAGTTCCCGCAATAATCGCTACACAGAACCATACCTTATTTGTTACCATTGGTAAAGTAATAAAACTTCCATGTGGTACTGGTGAAGCAACTCCTGTCAATGATGCAATCACAGCAGCAACAACACATCCCATAACTGTAGATGGTATTATACGTTTTGCATCTTTAATCGCAAATGGGATAGCTCCTTCTGTAATACCCATAATTCCCATAATACCTAATGTTTTTGCTACATCTCTATCAGCATTTGTCCATTTATTCTTAAATAGCATTGTAGATAAGCAAATAGCCATTGGAGGAATTCCAGGACATACTCTATAAATTCCATTTGGAACAGTAACCCCTTCAGCAATTAATGCAATTGTAAACATAGTTACTGTTTTTGTGATAGGTCCACCAAAATCAATTTCACACAATACACCAATGATAATTGCAAATAGAATTGAATTTGCACCATTTAAACCTGTTAAGAAATCCATGAATATTTGAATTAAGAAACCTACAGGTTGAGCAATAATATAAATATAGAACAATCCTAAAACAAGTGATGATACAACAGGAACGATTAAAATAGGCATAATTGATTTTAGCATAGAATGAACTTTTAAGCCCTTTAACCAACGAACAAAGTAACCTGCTAAAAGTCCCATAATTAGCGCTCCTAAGAACCCTGTTTTCACTTCATTTTCACCTAAAGGTGTATTCGCAATATATCCTAAGATGAACCCTGGAATTAACCCTGGTCTACCACTCAATGAATAAGCAATATAAGCTGATAAAATAGGTATCATCATAAACAAACCAGCTTTTCCAATAACCTTAATATTTTCCATAAATGCATTAGCAGTAGTCATTCCAGTTGTTGTTGCACTTCCGCCTAACAATGATAACGAAAATAATATACCTCCAGCAACAACCATTGGCATCATATATGAAGTTCCAGTCAACAATGCCTTTTGCATATTTTTTAATTCTTTCTTTATATTATCCATCCTTTAATCCTCCAATAACCCATAATGTTTTAAAGCTTTATCAACAACTCTTTCTGGGTATGAGATAGCTTCATCAACATTACCATAATATATATTTTTATTTTCAAAACGTTCTTCCTCTTCAATTTGAATACTGACTGCCAATATAATCATATCAGCACGATCTATATCCTCTTGTTCTAATTCATTTTCAATTCCAATACTTCCTTGTGTTTCAAAATGATATTCATATCCTCTTTTTGCACATTCTCTCTCTAATGATTCTTGTGCCATATATGTGTGTGCTATCCCAGTAGGACAAGCTGTAATTCCAACGACAAACATTAATGATTCAACTCCTTTTCTATATTTTTATTAATTTCGTCTAAATAATTCCAAGCTTCTTCTTGACTATTACAATTTAATAAATGATTTCTAAATTCTTCTCTCATTAAACTTTTACTAATTTGAGAAATAAATTTTAAATGCATTATATTCCTTTTATTTTCTGGAATACCAATCAAAAAGATCATTTCAACTTCTTTTTTTTCATCACCCCATAATATTGGATGATCTGTTTTTAAGAAAGCTATAAATGCTTGATTAACACAATCACCCATACCATGTGGTGTAGCTATTTTAAATCCAATAGCAGTAGAAAACTCTTTTTCTCTTTTTAAAACTGCTTCTAAATAATCTTCTTTATTATTTAAAAGGTTTAAACTATATGCTTTATTAATTAATGTTGACAATACTGATATTTCATTACTACATTGTTCCCCAACAAAAATCAAATCTTTTCTAATCATTCTTTATCAACTCCTAACAATGTAATGAATTTCTCTTTACTAATACCATTCTTTAAC
>CATOPA010000065.1 GCA_951801965.1 uncultured Erysipelotrichaceae bacterium
GGAATTGTGTTTGCATCACGCTTTAAAAGTGTAGGAATGATGCTAAAAAAAGGAAACATATGTTTGATTTATGGTAAGGTAGATATTAAAGATAAATTGTCTTTTATTGTAGAAAAAGTTCGTGTTATAGAAGAAAGAGGTTAATATGAAAGAATTAATTTTAATAGATGGAAATTATTGGCTGTTTAGTTCTTACTATGCAACAGCAGCTATGGGAAATTTAATGGTGAATAAAGATGGTATTCCTACGAATGCAGTTTTTGGTTTTGCAACAAGACTAGAGAATATTATGAAGAAAAATCCTGAGGCAATTTTGGTTGCTTTTGATGCTAAGGGGAAAACATTTAGAAGTGATATGCTTGAAGAATATAAAGCTACAAGAAAAGAAACACCAGAGGAGTTGAAATGTCAATTTGATATTGTGAGAGAATTCTTAGATGCTCATCATATTCCTCATTATGAATTAGAGGGCTATGAAGGTGATGACATTATTGGAACAATAGCTAAACAAGCTTCTTTACAAGGATATCAAGTATCTATTATGACAGGTGATAAAGATATGATGCAATTAATTGATGATCATATTTCTGTTTATAAAAGAAATACTAAGACAAAAGATGATGATATCATGACACCTGCTTCATTTTATGAAAAATATCAGCTTCAACCAGATCAGATGAGAGACTTGTTAGGATTAATGGGAGATAGTGCTGATAATATTCCAGGAATTAAAGGGGTTGGAGAGAAAACAGCATTAAAACTTCTTTATGAGTATGGAACGATTGAAAATCTTAAAGAACATATGAATGAAGTTAAAGGAAAACTTGGTGAAAAGATTAGAGAGAATATAGAGATTGGTATACAATCTAAAACCTTAGCGACAATTCTTACAGATGTTCCTATGACATTATCAATGGAAGATTGTCAATATATAGGTTATGAATTTGATAAACTCAAAAGCTTCTATCAAAAATATGATATGAACTCTTTATTGAAGAAAATTTCTGTAGAACAAAAACCAACACAAGTGATAGATTTTTCATATGAAATTGTCAAAAAGATGCCTCCTCTTACAAAAGATAGCAGTGTTTTAGGAGCAATCTATGATAATAATTATCATAAATCTATTGTTTTAGGTTATGCATTATATAATGAAGATGGGGCATACTATATCACATTTGAAGATGCCTTAAATGATAAAGACTTTTTAGAATATTTAAAAGATGAGACTTATCATAAATACAGTTATAATGTGAAAGCTCAACTTTTATCAGCAAGATGGAATGGTATAGATATCAAAGGTATGGATTTTGATTTACAGTTAGCTTCTTATATCTTAAATCCAAGCTTAAAAGATGAAATGAAATATATTTGTGATTATTATGATTATACAAGTTTGCATTATGAAGAAGAAATCTTTGGCAAATTAGCTAAAAAACATATTCCAGAAATAGATCTTCTTGCGAAACATACTGTTTCCAAAGCAAAAGCCATTTATGATTTAAGAGAAACAGTCATTGAAAAACTTAAAAAAGAGGAACAATATGATCTTTATCAGAACTTAGAAATGCCTATTACTTATATTTTGGCTGATATGGAATTTGTTGGTGCACGCATTGATGTGAATGTCTTAAAAGAAATGGAAAAGTCATTTGAACAACAGATTAAAGAAGTTGAAGAAGATATTTACATGCTTGCTCAAGAAACATTTAATATTGCTTCACCTAAACAATTAGGAGAAATTTTATTTGAAAAATTAGGACTTCCTAACGGTAAGAAAACAAAAAAAGGATATTCAACATCACAAGACATTTTAGAAAAAATAGAAGATCTTCATCCAATTGTTCCATTGATTCAACAGTACCGTATGTTAACAAAATTAACATCAACATATGTCAAAGGATTACAAGATCAAGTCTTTTTAGATGGTAAAATTCATACGATCTTTAATCAGGCTTTAACTCAAACTGGACGTTTATCATCCATAGATCCTAATCTGCAAAATATTCCTGTACGTCAAGAAGAAGGTAAACTTATTCGCAAGGCATTTATTGCTAGTCATGATTATTTGGTTTCATTTGACTATTCACAAATTGAGCTTCGTATTTTAGCACATGTTGCACAAGTGAAATCATTGTTGAGTGCTTTTAATCAAAATAAAGATATTCATACTCATACAGCAGCGCTTGTTTTTGGAGTCAAAGATGAAGATGTGAGTGCTGATATGCGTAGACAAGCCAAGGCTGTTAATTTTGGAATTATTTATGGGATGAGTGAATTTAGGCTGTCTAAGCAAATTGGTATTTCTTTAAAAGAGGCAAGAGAGTTTATTCGTCGATATTTTGAAGAATATCCTGAAATTAGACAATATATGGATAATGTTGTTGAACAATGTAAAAAAGATGGCTATGTTTCTACAGTACTTAATCGTAAGAGATATATTCCAACGATTCATGATAAAAACTTTATGGTAAGAGAGCAGGCCAAAAGATTTGCAATGAATTCACCAATACAAGGCAGTGGTGCAGATATATTAAAACTTGCTATGATAAAGGTTGATCAGTTAATGAAAGAAAGACATATGAAATCTGAAATGATTTTACAAGTTCATGATGAGTTGATTTTTGATGTTTATAAAGAAGAATTAGAAGAGATGCTTGATATTATTCAAACAGGAATGCAAAATGCTTTTATGATGGATGTTCCTTTAAAAGTTGAAGGAGCTTATGCAAGCAATTGGTATGATTTAAAATAGGAGAAAAGTATGCCAGAATTACCAGAAGTTGAAACAGTGAGACAAACACTAAAACAGTTTATATTAGGTGAAGAGATTTTAGGTGTTGATATTTATTATGATAAAATCATAGATGGAGATAGTGATGAGTTTGTAAGATTATTGACTCATCAGACATTTCGAGATATTGATAGATTGGGAAAGTATTTGATTTTTATATGTGATGATGTTGCTTTTGTTTCGCATTTAAGAATGGAAGGAAAATATCATATTTTAGATAAAAATCAAGAGATAAATAAGCATACCCATGTTGTTTTTCATCTCAAAGATAAAGAGCTTTGTTATATAGATACAAGAAAATTCGGTAGAATGAAGATTGTCGATAAAGACAATTATTGTTATTCTTTACCATTATCTAAGTTAGGTAAGGAGCCATTTGATATATCCGTAGATGAACTTTATCAAAGGTTTCATCAAACATCATTGCCTGTAAAAACAGCTTTATTAGATCAATCTATTGTGTGTGGGATTGGAAATATTTATGCTAATGAAATATGCTTTTTGATGAATATAGATCCTCGAACTCCTGCATCACGACTATCAAAAAAACGTGTTCAAGAGTTGATTGATATTTCAATTGATGTTTTAAACAGAGCTATTGTTCAAGGTGGTACAACTATTCATTCTTTTGATGCAAATGGTATACATGGTTTGTTTCAAGTACAATTAAATGTTCATGGACAAAAAGTATGTCCAGTTTGCCAAGGAACAATTAAAAAGATTACGGTTCATCAAAGAGGAACATATTATTGTCCTTGTTGTCAAAAGAAAAGATATTAGTGGAGGCAAGTTATGAAAGTGATAGGGTTAACAGGTTCAATAGCATCTGGAAAGAGTACAGTCACAAATTATTTGTTAAACAAGGGTTATTGTGTTATTGATGCTGATGCTATTTCACATCATGCACTTCATCAGGGAACAAAATGTTATGAAAAAGTGAAATCATTATTTGATTGTTTGGATGAAAATGGGAATATTGATAGAAAAGCATTAGGAAAAATTGTTTTTTATGATCATAAGAAGAAAAAACAATTAGAAGATATTATTCATCCCTATGTTAAGGATGAATTAAAAAAAGAAATAGAAAAATGTCAGCAAGATATTCTTTTTTTAGATGTTCCTTTATTATATGAAACACAAATGGATGTTTTATGTGATCAAGTCATTGTTGTTTATGTAGATGAATCATTGCAAATACAACGATTAATGAAAAGAAACAATATTTCAAAAGAAGAGGCTGGTCATTTAATACATCAACAAATATCTATAGAAGAAAAAAAGAAGAGAGCTGATATTGTTCTTGATAATCGCAAAAGTTTTGAAGAATTATATAAAGATATAGAAAGGATGCTAAAAGATGAAATTATATATGAGTGATTTATATAGGGTAGATATTCATGCTCCCTTAAGTGAAGTTGGCATTGATACATTATATTATTTGTATCAGCCTTTAATCAGCCATCAAGCTATCAGTCTTTATATGATGTTATATACTGAAGGAAAAAGAATGAGTCGACTCATACAGCCTTCACCATTTTCACGCTTAACTTCTTTTTTATCATTAAGTCTTATAGATATAGAAAAATCACTTGCTTCTTTAGAAGCAATAGGTTTACTAAAAACATATGTAAAGCATGATGAATATACACAATATGTATTTCAATTACAATCACCACTTACATTAAAAGTCTTTTTTAAAAATCAAATTCTTTCTTCTTTGCTTCAAGAAGCATTATCAAAAGAAGATTTTCAAAGGACTGTACAATATTTTCAAGTATCTAGTGAAGATTTATCACAATATGAAGAAGTCACTGCTCAGTTTCAAGATGTCTTTTCTATTCACCCTAAAAAACCAGGACGTCTATTAAAGCTAAAAAATATAAAAGAAGAAAAGTATCAAAATGTTGATATGGATTATGATGTGAATTTTCTGTATCAGTGTTTATCTGATTATCAAATTAATAAATCAAAGATAACAGAGGAAGATATCACATATGTGACTCAACTTGCGAATGTTTATCATATTGATGCATTGACTTTGGCAGGAATGATAAAAGATGCTATGGAATCCAAAGGATTAAATAGAAAATTATTAAAATCAAAAATCAAAGCATATTATGAATTAGATCAGTTTTCATCTTTAAAGGCTGTTTTTCATAAACAACCTGTTCAATATTTGACACAAGATCAAAAAAGAACACCTTTGATACTACATATGCAATATTTAGATAAGATTACACCTTATGAATTATTAAAAGAAAAGCAAGGTGGAAGTGAACCTATTTTTCATGATTTAAAGATTGTAGAAACATTGATGGTACAGTTAGGATTAAAACCATCAGTTGTGAATGTTTTGATAGAGTATGTTCTAGGAACAAATCAACAAAAATTATCTAAAAATTATTGTGAGACAATTGGTGCATCTCTAGCAAGAAAACATATAGAAACAGCAATGGATGCTTATTATGAATTAAAGAATATTTCTAAAGATGATGCAAAAGATGTTCAAGAGGTTCAAAAAGAAGATAATGATGATATGGAAATAGATGAAATAGAACGTTTATTATCTGAATTAAAGGAGGGATCATGATGAAAAAAGCTGGAGAATTTATTGAAACAGTTGAGATTTCAAATATGAAAAAGGAGAGTTTGTTATCATTAAGCCAAGAAAAGCATATTCAAGATTTTTTTAAGATGAATCATCTTGATACATCACTTATGCAAGAGTATTGGGTTGAACTGCTTGACTATAATGATGATTATCATATGTGTGAACATTGTTCATCATTACAGCAATGTCCTAAGGCGAGTCAAGGTATGAAAAAGAAGCTGTCTTATTATGATGAAGAAATTGTTTTAGAGTTAGAAAGCTGCTTGTACGGAAAGCAATGGGAAGAAAAGCGACTTTTGTTGGAAAAGTTTGTGATTACAAATGTGAATGATGATATATTGATGAAAGATTTAAAAGAATTGGAAATTTTAAAGAAAGATTTATTAACTCCAAATGAAAAGAGAGCATTGGCTTATGTGAGAAAGTATGAAAAAGAGCAAGGGAATCAAGGGTTGTTCTTGCATGGGGATGTGGGAAGTGGAAAAACAAGTTTACTAGCAGCTTTAATGAATTCACTTGCTAAAAAGGGTAATGAAATTGGTTTGATTCATTTTCCAACATATCTTATTGACTTGAAAGCAAGTTTTTCTACAGGAGACAATGAATATGCTTTAGAAAAATTGATGAAAGTTGATTTTTTAATGCTAGATGGTATTGGTGAAGAAAATATCACAGCGTGGTCTCGAGATGAAATTTTATTAACAATCTTATCTTATCGTCTGTTAAATCATCTTCCTACATTCTTTACAAGTATGTATGGTTATAAAGATTTAGAAAATGTCTATACTATTAAAAAAAGTGATAGTGGAGATAAAATTAGAGCAAGAACAATTATTCAAAAAATGAAAGCGTTGAGCATTGAAATAATGCTTGACGGAGGGCAGTTCAAGATATAGAATGTTACAAAAAGTATAGAATATATCGCCATTTTATGGTAAAATTAAAGATGGATTAAACGTGAGAGGAGAATAGAACTATGGTAAAATGTATTGGTGTTTTGACTTCTGGTGGCGATGCACCTGGAATGAATGCAGCAATAAGAGCTGTCACAAGAATTTGTCTTAATAAAGGTATTAAGATTTATGGTGTAAGATTAGGATATAAAGGATTGCATGATGGAGAATTTATTGAGTTTGATTCTCATAGTACAAGAAATATCATTAATATTGGTGGGACTTTTTTAAAGTCTGCTCGTTTTCCTGAGTTTAAAGATCCTAAAGTAAGAGAAGAAGCTATCGAACAAATGAAAAAAGTTGGTATAGAAGCATTAGTTGTTATAGGGGGAGATGGCAGCTATACAGGTGCTTTAAAATTAACTGAAATGGGTGTGAACTGTATTGGTATTCCAGGAACAATAGATAATGATATTCCTGATACTGACTATACAATAGGATTTGATACAGCACTCAATACAATCGTTGACGCTTTAGATAAATTAAGAGATACATCAGCATCTCATCAAAGATGTACAATCCTTGAGGTGATGGGAAGAAGATGTGGAGATTTAGCGGTTCATGCAGGTATTGCTTGTGGTGCTGAAATGATTGTGACAAGTGAAAGTGGATTTGATGAAGAAGAAATTATTGCCACTTTAAATAAATCAAAGGCAGCAGATAAAAAACATGCTATTGTTGTGATTACTGAACATATCACAGATGTGAACGAATTAGCAAAACGAATTGAAATAGCAACAGGATTTGAAACACGTGCAAATGTTTTGGGACATATGCAAAGAGGTGGTCGTCCAACAGCCCAAGATCGTGTTTTAGCAACACGTATGGGAATTAAAGCGGTAGAATTGCTTATTGAAGGAAAAGGCGGATTATGTGTAAGTACAGTCAAAGGTGAAATTGTTGGCTTACCTATTCAAGAAGTTTTAGGACATAGAAGAGTTGTGAATGAAGGTATTTACGAAGATGTTATTAAACTTCGTTAATATAAAATAGTAGGGTAGGAGATTAAGTGAATATGAGAGAAAAAGCAAAAAAGACGAAGATTGTTTGTACAATTGGGCCTGCATCTGAAAGTCCAGCAATGCTACAAAAACTTGTAAAAGCAGGTATGAATGTTATGCGATGTAACTTCTCACATGGGGATTATGAAGAACATGCAAAGAAAATGCAAGCAATGAGAGAAGTTAATGCAAAATTGGGTACAAATTGTGCGATTTTATTAGATACAAAAGGACCTGAAATTCGTACAGGTGACTTTGTTGGAGGAGCAACAACTTTTAAAAAAGGTCAAGTTTCTGTGATTTGCGTAGAAGATATTGAAGGAACAGCAGATAGATTTACAATCACATATAAAGACTTATATAAAGATGTAAAACCAGGGGGATTTATATTAGTTAATGATGGACAAGTAGAGCTATTGGTTGATCATGTAGAAGGAACAGATATTGTTTGTGTATGTGCAAATGATGGTCAAGTGAAGAATAAACGTGGAATTAATGTCCCAGGTATTGAATTAGGATTTGATTTTATTTCAGAAAAAGATAGAGCAGATATTGAATTTGGATGTCAACAAGATGTGAATTTTATTGCTGCATCATTTGTACGTCGTCCTCAAGATGTTTTAGATGTTAAGAAAATCTTAGTGGAAAATGGAAAACCAGATATTCAGATCATTGCTAAAATTGAAAATAGCGAAGGTGTTGAAAAGATGGATGACATCATTAAGGTTGCTGATGGAATCATGGTTGCTCGTGGAGATTTAGGTGTAGAAGTTCCAGCAGAAGATGTGCCATTAATTC
The DNA here is from genome assembly GCA_951801965.1 of uncultured Erysipelotrichaceae bacterium. Classification (GTDB taxonomy): domain Bacteria; phylum Bacillota_I; class Bacilli_A; order Erysipelotrichales; family Coprobacillaceae; genus CATOPA01. The sequence continues at coordinate 8,158 of CATOPA010000065.1, forward strand.
AAAAAGAATTAATTAAAAGATGTAAAGCTGCTGGAAAAGTTGTTATTACAGCAACTCAAATGCTTGAATCTATGCAAGAAAATCCAAGACCAACACGTGCTGAAGTGAGTGACGTTGCAAATGCTATTTATGATGGAACTGATGCTATTATGTTATCAGGGGAGTCAGCACAAGGAAAATATCCTGAAGAAGCTGTAATGGTCATGAATAAAATTGCAGTTAAAACAGAATCTACTTTAGATTATGCTTCTTTGCATAGAAAAGCAGTGAGAACAGCGACTGATGATACATCTGAAGCGATTTGTATGTCTGTTGCTGAAATCGCAACAAAATTTAAAGTTGCTGCTATTATTGCTTTTACTGAATCTGGATTTACAGCAAGAAAGATGTCAAGATATAGACCGGAATGTCCAATCATTGCTGCAACACCTAGAGGAGAAACAATGAGAAGATTGGCATTACATTGGGGTGTAACAACAGTGAAATGTAAACATATGGAAACAACTGAAGGATTGCTTAACTTAGCAGATATTATTGCTAAGGAGTATGGTATTGAATCTGGAGAAACAATTCTTGTAACTGGAGGAACTCCAGGTGTAGAAGGAAAAACAAATTATTTACAATTATTAACTGTAAAATAGAGCTGATGTGGAATCAGTTCTATTTTGTTTGTTCTTGCTGAAAGGCTATATATTCTTATTGACAAAAATAGGTGTGGGGGGGGGTATAATTTTTTTATAGAGATTATGTGGGAAAGAAGGGATTATTGTGAAAAAATGTTTACAATGTGGAAAAGAAGGAGAAGGTGATTTTTGTCAATATTGTGGAGCTCCGTTGTCTCAAGAAGAAATGGAAATTCAAGGAACAGAGTCTATTAATGAAGTTAAAGACACAGAAGATGTGAAATCTGTTCAAGAAGAGCCTGTTGTAGATGATGTTCAAGAAGTTAATGTTACAGGAGAGAATATGCAATATTCAACAAGCTCAAAAAAACCAGCACATAAAAAGAAAATGATAGGTATAATAATTGCTGTTGCTGTTATTGTTATTGCTGGTATTGGTTTTGCAGTGAAGAATCATATGGATAATGAAAAAAGAAAAGAGTATGTAGAAACATATAATCAATATCTTGATGATATTGATAGTTTAAAGTTTGAAATGTTGCAAGGTGCTGCTGATGCTGAGGGTGTATGTAATTTAACATTAAGTGTTTGGTCAAATGCTATTTGGGAGAAAGCTGATAGTAAAACTGATAAATATACAAGACCAAATGGTGTTTTTTTTGATGATTTTAATGATGCATTGTCTAATCTTACAAGTGATGAAACTGTTATGCAGCAAAGAGCTGATTTAAGTCTACAGGTAGATAATGTTTCAGAAAAAATGGAGAAAATGAAAAATCCTCCAGAAGGTCTTGAAGATAAATATGAAACATTAAAAGAAATGTTTGATGTTTATAGTGATTTTTTAGATGCAGCAGTTCATCCATCTGGTTCGTATACAAGTTATAATAGTGATATTAATAGTTATGATACAAGTTTTATGAAACTATACAGAAAAGTAGATGCTTTAGATCTCACACATATCACTGAATAAATGGAGTAATATAAGGAGAAAAATAAAAATGAAAAAAATATTTAAAGTATTGTTAGTAGTAGCCATGATGATTGTTTTTGTAGGTTGTGGTTCTAAGAATAAGAGCCAAAAAGATATTGAAGAAGCATTGGCTCAAAAAGACTATTATGTTCAAAGATTGCCATCTTTTTCAGAAACAAGTGATGTCTCAATGTCTTTGATTCTTCAATCAGAAGGAGATAGTAAAGGTATGGTTAGTGCAGCTTTTGATTCAGACAAATCTTTACTTTTTGCTTTTTATGGTGAAGGGACAGAAATGTATTTTGTTGCTGGTGATGAAAAATATGCAGAGGTTATTGGAGATGATTTGAAGGATGAGTATGATTCTTGGCTAAAAGATGTAGATTTAACATCAGAAAATGTAATAGATTATTTAACTGCAATATGTAAAGAAGTAAGAACACCAGAACAGATTGCAGAATGTATTGAAGATTGCCATTTTGAATATTCATTTGAACCTATGGCTGATAGTGAACGTAATTTATATCTTGAATCATCAAAGGGATATTTCTCAAATGCTAATTTTGATGAAGAAGGAAATATTGAAAGATTTATTTTTGCAAGTTCTATTGCATCAACTGCTGATAAGCTTTTCGTTTATCAAAATGGGAAAGTAACAAAATCAGATGGTGTTAATTCATATTTATTCTTTTTACAATCATATAATATATCACATGAAGAATTTATGAATTATCTACAAGATTATTATCAAACAAATAAAAAATAATATATAGGAAGCTGTGAATGAAAAAATTCACAGTTTTTTATATTTGAGTGATTGACTTTAAAAAATAATTTGTTATAATATTATTAAACATATGAACAACTGTTCATATAATAATATAAAAGGAGAACGAAATATGAAAAAAACTTATAAAATTGATGTGGATTGTGCAAATTGTGCAAATAAAATGGAAGAAGCAACAAAGAAAACAAATGGTGTAAAGGATGCAGTTGTTAATTTTATGACATTAAAGATGACTGTTGAATTTGAAGAAGGTGCTGATGTAAAAGCAGTAATGAAAGATGTTGTAAAGAATTGGATGCGTTTGCGTTC
>CATOPA010000066.1 GCA_951801965.1 uncultured Erysipelotrichaceae bacterium
GAGACACCTGTACCCATACCGAACACAGAAGTTAAGCATCATAACGGCGAAGATAGTACGCAAGTGCGACAATAGCAAGTTGCCGGTCTTTATGAGGAGATTGTCTTTATCTCCTCCTTTTTTTTCGGCTTTATAATAAAAATGAAATGAAAAGGAGACTGTTTATGAAAAAAGTGATGATTGTAGCTACTGGTGGAACAATTGCTGGAACTGGAAAAGCTGGTAAAACGATTGCATATCGCGCTGGTGAAATTACAGTGGATGAAATTATTTCTTCTACACCAATCATAAAAAATATTGCTGAAATTGAAACTTGCCAGTTAATGAATGTTGATAGTAATGAAATAAATACTCAAATGTGGATTGAGCTCGCTAACAAAATTAATGAGATAGTGAAAGATGATTCTATTGATGGTATTGTTGTGACACACGGAACTGATACGTTGGATGAAACTGCGTACTTTTTGACTTTAACATTGAATACTGATAAACCAGTTATTATGACTGGGGCTATGAGACCTGCTACAGCAACGAGTGCTGATGGACCATTTAATTTATATCAAGCAATTTCTTTGGCTGTATCACCACAAGCCATGAATCAAGGAGTTATGTGTTTGTTTTCAAATACAATTTACTCTGGTAGGGACATTCAAAAAGTAAGTAATTATAAGATTGATGCCTTTGATCATAAAAATTTTGGTTGTTTAGGATATATGCAAGATGAAGAGGTTTACTTTTTTACAACATCCTTTAAAAAACATACAATTCATTCTCTCTTTTCAAAACTACCATTAACTGCTTTACCATTAGTTGCTATTGCATATTTTTATGCTGGGGCTTCTGCTTCTATTCTTTATCATTTAGCAAAAGATCATCAAGGAATTGTTTTGGTAGGATCAGGAAGTGGTAATTATAATCACGAATGGATGATGGCTATACATGATCTTTCTCAAAAGGGTATAATATTTGTAAGATCATCACGAATTTCTAGAGGAATTGTTTTTGATGATGAGATTTTTGATCCTTATCATGATTGTATACCTGCAAATACTTTATCTCCTCAAAAAGCAAGAGTTTTATTAATGTTGGCTTTATCACAAACAGTTGATAAAAAGCATATTAGAATTATATTTGATGAATATTAAAAACTATTTATATATAATCAAAAGAGATACACTTTTATTTTGTATCTCTTTTGATTATCTTTTATTTTGTAAGAAGTGAAGCAGCAGCTTCATCAATAATTAATGTAACATCTGAGTGATCTTGTAAAGCACTTGCAGGTAAATCAGTTGTTTTTGGATCTTCAATCATCCCTTTAACAGCAGTTGCTTTTCCACTACCACATGCTATAAGTAAAACTTTCTTAGCTTGCATGATGTTTGCAATTCCCATGCTAACGGCTTGTGTAGGAACATCTTCAATTTTCCCATTAAAGAATAGACGTGCATTATCTTCAATTGTTGATTGTTTTAAATCAACTTTATGTGTTACAGAATCAAATGGTGTCCCTGGTTCATTAAATCCTATATGTCCATTTGATCCAATTCCTAATAGTTGAATATCTATAGGATTATCTGCTAGTAATTGATTGTAATTAGCACATTCTTCATCAATATTTCCATTTCCTTTAGGAACATGGACATTATTCATATTGATATCTAATTCATTGAATAAGTTTTTACACATAAAGTAATGATAACTTTGTGGATGAGATTGTTCTAATCCAAAATACTCATCTAAATTAAATGATTTGATATCCTTATAAGAAGTTCCATTTTTCTTATGATCTTCTCTCATAAGTTCATACAAACGAACTGGAGTAGAACCAGTTGCAAGTCCCAAATTTGCATTTGGCTTATTTTTTACAACTTCTAGCATGATTTCACAAGCTTTTTGACTTGCTTCTTCATAATCTTTGACAATAATTATTTTCATTTTATACCTCCCATACTTAATTTCATTATATAGTATTCATTTCTAAATTGAAAGATAAATTTTCAAAATATGAAAATTTGTTTAAAATAATTTAATTTTTAATATAAATTCCATCATTATTGAAAGATATCTCTTTATTTTATGGTTGAAATAATGTAAAATAACTCTATATGGAGGTAGGTCAAAATGACAATGATTAAAGGTATTGCGGCATCTAATGGTATTGCAATTGCAAAAGCATACAAATTAGTTATGCCAGATTTAACAGTTGATAAGACAACAGTTGAGGATGTAGAAAAAGAAATCGAAGTATATGAAGATGCAATGAGTCAGACTGCTAAGGATTTAGAAACAATTAAAGAAGCTGCTTCTAAAAATCTTTCAGCAGAAGAAGCTGCGGTTTTTGATGCACATGCTTTGGTTTTATCAGACCCAGAATTAAAATCTCAAGTTGAGGACAAAATTAAAAATGAAAAGCTTAATGCTGCTGCTGCACTTGAAGAGGTTTCAACTATGTTTGTGTCTATGTTTGAAGCTATGGGTGATGAGTATTTTAGGGAAAGAGCAGCTGATATTAAGGATGTTTCACGTCGTTTATTAGCTAATTTATTAGGAAAGCCTTTACCTAATCCTGCATTAATTGATGAAGAAGTTATAGTTATTGCTGATGATTTAACACCATCTGATACTGCTCAATTAAATAAGAATTTAGTTAGAGGTTTTGCAACAAATATTGGTGGAAGAACTTCTCACTCTGCTATTATGGCAAGAAGTTTAGAAATTCCCGCTGTTGTAGCTTGCAAGACAATTACTGAAGAAGTAAAATCTGGAGATATGATTGCTCTTGATGGTATTGCTGGTGTTGTTATGGTTAATCCTGATGAAGCAACAATTCAAGAATATGTAACAAAGCGTGATGAATATATTGCATACAGAGAAGAACTGAAAAAATTAGTCAATGAAAAAACTGTAACAACAGATGGACATCATGTAGAATTGGTTGCTAATATTGGTGGAGCAAATGATTTGGCTGGTGTAAAAGATAATGGTGGAGAAGGGGTAGGATTATTTAGAACAGAGTTCTTGTATATGGAATCTGCTGATCTACCAAGTGAAGATAAACAATATGAGGTATATAAAGAAGTTCTTGAGTCTATGCAAGGTAAACCAGTTGTTGTAAGAACATTAGATATTGGTGGAGATAAGGAAATTGAAGCTATTGATTTGCCAAAGGAAATGAATCCTTTTTTAGGTGTTCGTGCAGTTCGTTTATGTTTCCAAAGAGAAGATATTTTCAGAACTCAATTAAGAGCATTATTAAGAGCTTCAGTACATGGTGATTTAAGAGTTATGTTCCCAATGATTGCAACATTAGGTGAATTTAGAAAAGCTAAAGGTATTTTATTGGAAGAAAAAGAAAAACTTCTTGCTGAAGGAGTTGAAGTGTCTGATGCTTTACAAGTTGGTATCATGATTGAAATTCCTGCTGCTGCTGTTTTAGCTGATCAATTTGCTAAAGAAGTAGATTTCTTCTCAATTGGTACTAATGATTTAATTCAATATACATTTGCAGCAGATAGAATGTCTTCAGGAGTTTCATATTTATATCAACCATATAATCCATCTATTTTAAGATTAATCAAACATGTTATTGATTCAGCACATAAAGAAGGAAAATGGACAGGTATGTGTGGTGAAATGGCAGGAGAATCATTAGCAGCTCCATTATTATTAGGATTAGGACTTGATGAATTCTCAATGTCAGCAACTTCTGTTTTATCTCAAAGAAAACTTATAAGAAGTTTATCTAAAGCTGAAATGGAAGAGCTTGCTAATAAGGCAATTAACTGTTCAACAATGGAAGAAGTTGTTGCTTTAGTAGAAGCAGTTATTAAATAATATGAAAAAGGCAATTATTCAATTGCCTTTTTAAATACGCATTCTTCAATGATTTCAACAACTCCTTTTAAAAGTTCTTCATCCTTTAATGTAAAACGATTAAACAATGGAGAATCTATATCAAGAACACCAACAACTTCATCTTGAATAATAATTGGAAGAACAATTTCACTATGAGTTGCATGATCGCAAGCAATATGCCCAATAAATTGGTGAACATCTTCAACTCTGATAATTTCTTTTCTTAAGGTTGCTTTTCCACAAACCCCTTTTCCAATAGGAATTCTGACACAAGCTGTTTTTCCTTGAAATGGGCCTAATACAAGATCATTTTCATCTCTGAGATAAAATCCAATCCAATTAATGTCATCAAAGCATTCATTTAAAAAAGCTGAAACATTCGCAAGATTGGCAATTAGATTATCTTCATCTTTTACAAGTGCATAAAGTTGATCAAAAAATAAATGTTTATTCATTGCTTTCACCTCAAAATTAGTATAACATACAATGAGAGGTGATGTTAATGAAAAAATTTGAACAATATGCAATGAATAAAAATCATCCACAATATTCTTTAGCCATTCAAAGACAAGATAAACTTTATCAGAGAAGAAATGATTTAAGAAGTGATTTTGGACGTGATTATACTCGTATTATTTTTTCACAAGCTTATCGTAGATTAAAGCATAAAACACAGGTTTTTTTTGCAGTAGAAGATGATCATATATGTACACGAAGTGAACATGTCAATTTGGTTGAGTCAGTTTCTTATACCATTGCTCAAGAGTTGGGTTTGAATGTCGAACTTACAAAGGCTATTGCTGTTGGACATGATTTGGGACATGCACCATTTGGTCATGGTGGAGAAAAGATACTCACTCAAATAGCACATGAGCATCATCTAGAAAAATTTTGGCATGAAAAAAACAGTTTACATTTTGTTGATTCTATTGAATTATTAGAAGATAATGATCATTGTCAGCACAATTTAAATTTAACTTATGCTGTCAGGGATGGAATAATTTCACATTGTGGAGAGATGAACCAAAAGTATATTCAAAAAAGAGATTTTATTATCGATTTAGACGAATACCAATATGCTGGTCAGTATAATCCTTGGACATACGAAGGATGTGTTGTGAAGATATCAGATAAAATTGCTTATTTAGCAAGAGATATTGAAGATGCTTTAAGACTGAATCTTCTTTCTGAAAAGAAAGTTGATGAGTTAAAAGAACAGCTCAATCAAATAGGTCATTATCAATTTCATGCTATTAATAATGGGTCTCTTGTGAATTACTTTATTCATGATGTAATTGAAAATTCATCAGTAGAACAAGGAATAGGATTATCAGATGAAGCATTTCAAATTATGAAAACTGTCATGAATTTTAATTATACAAATATTTATCTTATTAAAAGAGTGCAGATTCATGATAAATATGTTTCATTAATATTAGATTCTCTTTTTCACTTTTTATATGACTATTCATTGGAAAATGATATGATAGCAACCTTAAAACATGATTTGAATCAATATCCAAAATTGATATCACATTATTTAAAATGGCTAGAAAAATACGCTTATATAGAAAAATATCCAAGACATTCAAAATATCATAATAAAATTATTTATAATTTTCAAACGGATCCAAAGGCTTTAGAGAAGAGCATTTTAGATTATTTATCAGGTATGAGTGATGTATTTATTGTACAATCTTTTAATGAGTTGATTTCATTTTAAATAATGATTTAAGTTTGTTTTTAAATATGTTAAAATATGAAAAATGTAAAGGAGTTTAATTATGCCAATAAAAATACCAGATAATTTACCAGCTGCTCAAATTTTAAAAAAAGAAAATATCTTTATTATGGATGAAACGCGAGCAACAACACAAAGAATCAGACCTTTAAAGTTGCTGATTTTAAATATTATGCCTACAAAAATTGTTACAGAAACACAATTGCTAAGATTGTTATCTAACTCACCCTTACAAATGGAAGTGGATTGGATACATATGCTATCTCATGAGTCAAAAAATGTTTCTAAAGAGCATTTATTAGCATTTTATAAAACATTTGATGATATCAAAGACAATAGATATGATGGATTGATTATTACTGGTGCACCAGTAGAAAAAATGGATTTTAAAGATGTGGACTATTGGGAAGAATTAACTCAGTTGTTAGAGTGGTCGAAATCACATGTTTTTAGTAGCTTTTTTATATGTTGGGCTGCTCAAGCAACACTTCATTATTTTTATAATGTTTCTAAACATCTTCTTGATCATAAACTTACTGGTGTTTATTTACATCATACAAATGTTAATAAGATGAATAGAAAAATCTTGAGAGGATTTGATTATCAGTTTTATGCACCACATTCACGCTATACAACTGTATCTAAAGAGGATATTGAGAAAATAGAGGAATTGGATATATTAGCCGAATCTGATGAAGCAGGTGTTTATATTGTAGGGACAAAAGATGGATCACGTTTTTTTATTACAGGACATCCTGAGTATGATCCTGATACATTAGATAAAGAATATAGAAGAGATTTAGCAAATCCTGATATTGAAAGTGAAATGCCAAAAAATTATTATTTAAATGATGATATGAATAATGAAATTCAAGTTAAATGGAGATCACATGCATATTTAATCTTTTCTAATTGGTTAAATTATTATGTTTATCAAGAGACTCCATATAATCTAGATGAATTGAAAGAAAGAAAATAAGTATATATTGTTTGGTTTTCGTTAAAAATATGACAAACGGTTTCAAATAATAGTTGAGTTCTTGTCGAAATTTATGTAAAATAGTTAACGTATGTAGGAGGAAAGAAATATGACTAAAATCATGGCTGTTAATGCCGGTAGCTCATCTTTAAAATTCCAATTATTTAATATGCCTGAAGAAACAGTAATCACTTCTGGTGTGATTGAAAGAATCGGATTTGAAGATGGTATTTTTACAATTAAAGTAAATGGAGAAAAAGTAAAAACAGTTTGTCCAATTAAAGACCATACTGTCGCAGTAAATATGCTTTTGAAAGCGTTGGTTGATCATAAAATTGTTGCATCTTATGATGAAATCGATGCTTGTGGACATCGTGTTGTTCAAGGTGGACCTTATTTTAATGATTCTTGTGTTGTCGATGAAGATTCAGAAGCTAAGGTAGAGGAATTAAATGAGTTAGCACCTTTACATAACCCAGCTAACTTAATTGGAATGCGTGCTTTCCGTGAAGCTTTACCAAACGCTAAACATGTTTTTGTTTTTGATACAGCTTTCCATGCGACAATGGATGAAGAAAGATATTTATATGCCTTACCTTATGAATATTATACAAAGCATCAAGTTAGAAAGTATGGTGCTCATGGAACAAGCCATAAATATGTATCAGGGCGTGCAATTGAAATGTTAGGAAATCCAGAACATTCAAAAGTCATTGTTTGTCACTTAGGTAATGGTGCAAGTTTAAGTGCAGTTAAAGATGGTGTATGCATCGATACATCAATGGGCTTTACACCATTAGCTGGAATTATGATGGGAACAAGAAGTGGAGATGTTGACCCTTCTGTATTACCATATGTTATGCGTAAAGAGAATTTAAACATCAATGAAATGTTAGATGTGTTAAATAAAAAATCTGGTATGTTAGGTGTTTCTGGTATTTCTTCTGATTCTCGTGATATTGAAAATGCTTATTATGAAGGTAACGAAGAGGCTATTCGTACATCTAAATTATATGCGCGTATCGTATCTAAATATATCGGTTCTTACTTCGTGGAATTAGGTGGAGTGGATGCGATTGCTTTCACAGCTGGTTTAGGTGAAAACGCTGCTTACTTAAGAACTTTAATCGTTGATGATATTAAAGAAGCAATGGGTGTTGAAATTGACGAAGCATTGAACGGAACAAGAAGCGGCGATGATCGTATTATCTCAACTGATGACTCTAAAGTTAAAGTAATGATTATCCCTACTAACGAAGAAGTGATGATCGCTAGAGATACTGTGAGATTATTAGGACTATAGAAAAATTCCCTTTCAAGGGAATTTTTTAATTGTAGAATAAGTTTATTATTTTTTATAAGCAAAAATAATAATGTTCATATTTTATACATTATATGATATTATGATATATAAGGTGATAAAAATGAGAGAGATATTGAAAAAAATAAATGAATATAATCAAATTATTCTTTATAGACATGTCAATCCAGATTTAGATGCTTTTGGTTCACAGTTTGGATTGTATTGGACATTGAAGAGTCTTTTTAAAGAAAAAAATATTGTTTTAGAAGGAAATATGGATAGTGATCTGTTGAGATATTATCCTTCTTTTGATAAAGGAACTATTCATAATGAGAGATCCCTTGCGATAGTTTTAGATACTGCGAATAAAGAAAGAATAGATGGTCATATCGAATGCTGTGATGAAATTATTAAAATAGATCATCATGTTGTTGTTGATTCTTATGGAAATATAAATAGAGAAAATGAAACAGCATCATCGTGTAGTGAGATAATAACTTTATTATTTAAACAAGAAAATATAACTATTCCCATGAATGCTGCAAATGCTTTGTATTTAGGAATTGTAGGAGATAGTAATCGTTTTTTATATAGCTCAACGTCTACAAGTACTTTTGAAGCCGCTTCTTATTTATTAGCATCTGGAATTGATATCAATGCACTTTATCAATCGTTATATATGAAAACAAAAAAGGATCTAGAAGTTGTCAAGTATATATATAATCATTACCAATCAAAAGGAAAAATTGCATGGTTCTATTTAAGTGATAATGATTTAAAAGAATTACATATCACAAGAGAGCAAGGATCACAATTTGTAAATACACTTGCTAACTATGAAGAATTTTGTGTTTGGATGGCCGTGACTGAAAATAAGGAAAATTCATGTTTTAGAGTGAGTATTCGTAGTCGAAATACTGATATTCGTGAAATAGCTTCTCGTTTTCATGGTGGTGGACATGCTTTTGCGAGTGGAGCAACACTGTATTCATTAGATGAACTTGAAGAATTAGTGAGACAATTAGAGGTGAAAGTTAATGGATAAAATATTTGAAAAGATTTTTAAAAGTCAAGAAGAGGTTTTTGAATCAAAAACTCCAAAAAAGAATGGGACATTAATAGCACTAGTAATCACAATAGTTATTTTTTTAGTGATAGAATATTTTTTAATGTTACCAATTCATTTTCAGTCGCCAGATTTTATTTTTTGTTTTTGTTTTTGCATATTGATTTTTATTGGATTAAGAAGTTTATTTGCATTAACATTTGATAAAGTTTCAAAGTATAGTCTTGGAGTTGTAGCATTGCTTATTGTTTATATATTTTTAGGACAACTAATCAGTTCTCCGATTTTTCATGCTTCAAAATATCAGCAACAATTAAATGTTGATAAAACAGCAGATTTTTATGCTGATAATGAGAAAGTAAATTATCAGTCTATACCAGTTGTTGATAAAGATAGTGCTCAACGTTTAGGTGATAGAAAAATGGGAGAAATTGTGGACTATGTTTCTCAATTTGAAGTTGATGATGAATATGGACAAATTAACTTTAATGATAAGCCTTTTAGAGTTACAACAATATCATACAGCGATTTGATAAAATGGTTTACAAATCATAGTGAAGGGTTACCAGCTTATATTAGAGTTGATATGGTGACTCAGGAATCCGAAGTTGTTCGTTTAAAAGAAGGAATGAAGTATTCACATTCAGATCTTTTCTTTAGAAACATTAATAGACATATTCGTTTTCATTATCCTACAAAGATGTTTGAAGAACCAACTTTTGAAATTGATGATGAAGGAAATCCTTATTGGATAGCACCTGTTTACACATACAAAATTGGAATTTTTGGTGGTAAAGATATTATTGGAGCAATCATGGTTGATGCAATCGATGGAAAATGTGAGTATTATGATATTGAGAACGTTCCAACATGGGTTGATAGGGTTTATCCATCTTCTTTGTTGTTATCTCAATTAGAAAATTGGGGAAAGTATACAAATGGATATTTTAACACATTGTTTTCTCAAAAAGGAGTTTTGAAACCAACAGATGGTTACAATTATATTGCTTTAGATGATGATGTTTATTTATATACTGGATTAACATCAGTATCTAGTGATGCATCAAATGTCGGTTTTGCATTGATTAACATGCGTACAAAAGAAGCTAAGTATTATTCAATCAGTGGTGCGGAAGAATATTCAGCAATGTCTTCAGCTGAAGGAAAAGTACAAAATTTAAAATACTCAGCAACTTTTCCAATTCTAATTAATGCTGGAGGACAACCTACTTATTTCTTATCTTTGAAAGATGATGCTGGATTGGTTAAGAAATATGCTTTTGTAAGTGTAGAAAATTATCAAATTGTTTCAGTGGGTGATAGTGTTGCTGAAGCAGAAAAAGAATATTATCAACTGTTAAGTGAAAATGGAAATGGGAAAGTGGATTTTGAATCACAAAAATTAAGTGGTGTTGTTAGTGATGTTCAATCTGCTGTTGTTAATGGAAATACGCATTATTATTTCCGATTAGAAAATCAAGACAAGATATATATAGCACCTATTTCTTTAAATAGCGCTTTACCAATGCTAAAAGTTGGGGACAAGGTAAGTATTGAATTCATCGAAGATGGATCAAATACTGAAACAATTTCATCTATTTCAATAGATAAGTAAGGAGGGAAAAATATGGATGATTTATTAGAAAGATTAAAATTATATGAACCATTATTTGGGAAGTGGAAAGTAGATTTTATTGCTATGAATTATGAAGATATGGCATGGGTTTACTTGAAAGATGATCGTGCATTTGATGAAGAAGGTGCATTGATGAAGGTCAAAGTTCTTTCATGTCCAGAAGAGGAATGTGAAAGAAATGTTTATCATTTGATGATGAATTATGAAGTTATGTCATACCCAGATCTCACTGATTCACCATATCTT
>CATOPA010000067.1 GCA_951801965.1 uncultured Erysipelotrichaceae bacterium
CTTAGGTATTTTGCCAGTGCTGCACAACTGTGCTCTTGTGTTTCTAAAAGACTGTGAGAAATAATTTCTTTATTTTCAACTTCACAAATTAAAAAACTAGGACAATGACCAAAGTGTTGAAAAACTTGATTATTGACACATGTTACCGCAATTTTCATTTGAGTCCTCCTTCTTGTCATAAATAATTAATGCCATGACTTCTAAATCTTCATCGTGTAGATTCATGAGACTATGACCTTTTTTAGCAGGGGTCAAATGATGTTCGCCAGGATATAAAGTGAGTATCCTTTCATGATTATCGTCAATAGTTGCTGTACCTTTGATAACATAATAATCTTCGCTATCACCATGATGAACATGATAACCTACAGAGCAACCTTTCTTTAATGTGACCTTTGCATAAACACGATTCATTTCATTCATCTCATCTTCTTCTAAAATATGATCAAAATGAACAACACCCTCTCCATCAAAAAAATGTTCTATATCTACACTTCTCATCATTGAAGACCTCCTTTTATATTTATATATTCTAATTCATTTTATAATTATAGTAAATGAAAAAAAGAAAAGAAAGTGATATAATGAATAACATAAAGGGGAAAAATGATGAAAAGAACAGTAGTACTCACATTTTTATGTATAATTGTTATGTTTTTTTGTATTGAATCTATTGGTTTTGAAAAAAGAAATTCTCATGAAGAAACAAATATTCATGTATCTTTTTTAGCAGTAGGTGATAATTTGATACATAGCTCTATTTATAAACATCATCGATTGGAAAATGGGGGATATGATTTCAGAAAAATTTATCAATATACAAATGCACTAACACAATCTGTAGATGTTGCTTACATAAATCAAGAAACAATATGTGCTGGGGAGGAATTGGGACTTTCTAATTATCCGCAGTTTAACGGTCCTTTAGAAGTTATTGATGCATTAAATGATGCTGGTTTTGATTGGATTTCTTCAGCAAGTAATCATTCAATGGATAGGGGAGAAAAAGGTATTTTAAAGCAGCTTGATTATATTCAAACACATTACCCAAATATGATAATGAGTGGTATTCATCGTTCAAAAGAAGAAGCTCATCAAAATCAGGTCATAGTTGTTAATGGACTAAAGATTGGACTACTTAATTATACATATGGTTTAAATGGTAATGCTTTGCCAAAAGGAAAAGAATATCTTGTAGATATTATTGATAAAGAGAGGATTCAAAAAGATATGGATAATTTGAATCAGATCAGTGATATTCAAATTGTAGCTATGCATTGGGGAAATGAATATCAATTTTCTCCAACTGAAAATCAAAGAAGTCTTGCTCAATATCTCTGTGATTTAGGAGTAGATGTTATTATAGGAAATCATCCTCATGTCATTCAGCCGGTTGAATTTATACATGGTCAAAACAATCAGGAAACATTAGTTATGTATTCATTAGGAAACTTTTTGAGTGCTCAGGATAAAGCAGAATGTATGCTTGGTGGGATGATGCTGTGGGATATTGAATACAATAAATCTAAAAAAACAATATCTTTTCAAAATGTTCAATTCTTACCAACTGTTACACAAATTGCTGATAAATATAATACATATCGTACATATTTATTAAAAGATTGGAGTAATGAACATGCAAAGCAACATGTTTTGTATCAAAAGGGATTGAATGTGAGCAGAGAAGCTTATATTGATATAGTTCAAAGTGTTATAAAAGATAAAGTCAAAGTTGTTTATGAATAAACACTTAGTCTTTATCTTTTAATATACTTACTAATCCATTTCTATCAATAATATTTATCTTTCTATAAGCAACACGAATATATCCTTTTTTTGCAAAATCATTCAAGACTTTCGTTACAGTCACTCTAGAAAGACCAACAAGTGAAGCAATTTCTTCATGAGAGTAAGATATTTGTTTTCCTTCATTATCAATCAAGTTTTGTTCTAAAAGAAAAGAAGCAATTTTTTCCTGTCGTGTATATGTATATGCTTTTTTTAATAAAAGTGTGACATGATCACAGGTTTGTGACATCAATTGTAATAAAGAAATTGTGAGTTCTTTAGATTGACTTAAATATGGATAGAGATGATCAAGCTGACAAGCAATGAGCTCAACATCACCAATGGCAGTGACAGTTGTTGGACGCAAAGCATTTTGAAAAAAAGAAGATTCTCCAAAGATGCGTCCTTTTCCTAAAATCTCTAATGTCATTTCTTCACCTGAGGAAGTCATGAGGTAAACACGTACTCTTCCTTTTGTAATCAAATACAAGCTATTGGCATCATCTTCCTGCATATAAATGATATCTTGGGGATGATAAGTCATTCTTGTCCCCGCTTGTTCAAAATAATGAAATAAATTTTCTGATATTTTCAAATTTCTCACCACTTTCTATGCGAATTGTAACATAGATTACATTCTGTGAAAAGAGAATATGTTAAAGTCTTGGCGAGGTGAGGATAATGAAACAAAAATTATTGAATATAGGTTATATTTTTTTAGGAAATATTTGCATTGCTTTTGCATTGAGTACTTTGATTTTAGAAAATAATATTATTGCTGGAGGGGTATCTGGAATAGGAATTGTTATGAATTATTATTTTGGAATATCTATTTCTATGAGTGTTGCTTTGATTAATATTGTTTTGTTTTTATTAGGACTCATTTTTTTAGGAAAAGCTTTTGCAATGAGTACACTCATATCAACTTTTTTATTTCCAATGATTTTAGATGTGTTTGAAAAAACTACATTTATTCATCATTACTTAAATGATCCTTTACTAGCATGTGTTATTGCAGGATTTTTAATGGGAATAGGAATTGGACTTATTTTAAAAACAAATGCTTCTACTGGAGGTATTGATATTCTTGCAATATTGATGAATAAAAAATTGAATATACCTGTTCATATTGTTTTAAATGTTATAGATCTGATTGTTTTGATACTACAATTTTCTTTTAATGATACAACACATGTTATTTATGGGATTATTACAGTAATGATTACTTCATTAATGTTAAAAAGAACTTTAATGGCAGGAACAAGTTTAACACAATTGCTTGTGATGAGTGATTCATATGAGTCTATAAGGGAAATGATTTTACATGAACATGATGCTGGTGTTACACTTTTGGCAGGGGAAAAAGGCTATACACAAGAAAGTTCTCAATTAATTCTTTCTATATTGCCTTATCGTAAATTACCTATTATTAAGGAAAAGATATTAAAAATTGATGCTCATGCTTTTATTATTGTTTCTCATGTAGATGAAGTAGGGGGTCAAGGATTTACATTTGCTAAAAGATAATTGCCTAAACAGACTTATTTTTTCATCATAGATTATATTGAGGTGAAAAAAATGAATCCGTTTGACGAAAATGAAATAGTTAATGAAGAAATGCAAAGACAAAGTGTATTTCTTCCACCTTGGTTCTGGTGGTTATTCTTTCCACCACCAAGACCACCATACCCACCAGGACCAAGGCCACCGTATCCGCCACGTCCACCACGCCCACCAGGGCCAAGGCCACCATATCCGCCACGACCACCACAACCACCACGTCCGCCAGGACCACCAAGACCACCTAGGTATTGAGTATAAGAAAACTCTACTTATTGAGTAGAGCTTTTTTTTGTTTCTTTTCTATATGTTTATATTCTATCATTGCTACAGAAACTGCACCACCTAAATCTAACATGAGGTCTTTCATTGTATCAGCAAGCGCTTCATGCCCTTGTAATGGTACATCTTCTTCATTATAAAGTGTTGAACGTGTTGTCTGCATGTATTGTTGATTGTTTGTTTTAAAAATATCATCAACTGTATATTCAGCAATTTCCCAAACAGCTCCAATTGCAAGAGCAACACTGACAACGATCATGCACATAAATAATGGTGATACTGATAAAGGAATTGTATATTCTTTATCTAAAAACTCAATAATGATAAAACCAATATATGCTATAAGAACCCCAGAAAGTGTATGAAGAATAGAATCCCAATAAGGAATCTTACCATAGAAATTAAAAACATCACCTAAAATAAGACTGCTAAATGCAAAAGAAATGAGAAAGAAGTCTAATAAATTAGGAATTTCAAAATGATATTTATCTTTAATAAATTGTGGAATACGTAGAACAAAAAGCATTCCAACTAATTGGACCATAGTAAAAATAATACGTCCTTTATTCACATCATCTTTAGTTAATAATAGCCATATAGCAATCCCAAATATTAATAATACAAGCCAAAAAATGACTTTTCTCGCAATAATAAGATAATAGGGCTTTTTTTCTTTGAATGAACTTTTCATAAAAATAACCTCCAAACAAATACTAACAAGCAAATATAAACTGAATATGAAGATAATGAGATTAGTTTTCTATCAATGTTATGATATTCCATTCTTTAATGAGTCTTTCGAGTGAGAAGGACGCATTGGCTGGAGAAGATGAGGGTAAGCAAATATCTTGTATATGTGTATATGGATAACAGTATTTTTGATAAAGCTGATGTGCTTTTTTTCCATTTGTATAAATATGAGTGATTTGTGTTTTTTGGAGAATGGAATGAATATCGTTGACAACGACATCTTCAATACTGCTATCACTTGATCCTTTGATTTGACAGCTTTCAATAACATCCCATAATGCAATATGATGTTCTAATAAAAATGCTTTTTTTGCTTCAATTGTTTCTAAAGGTTCATGGTGATGGAGTGTGGCTAATATTTTCCAAAAACGATTTTGTGGATGATGATAAAAGAATTGAGCTTCTCTTGATTTTACAGATGGGAAAGATCCTAAAATAAGAATTCGTGATTGTTTATTATAAATAGGTTGAATATTGTGATATTGTTTCATGGTAGTTCCTCTTTTCATTTTTATACTTTAACATGAAATTTTTTGTTTTTCAAATATGTGTTTACAAATCAAGTGATTTGATATAAAATAAAAATGCAGATGATGTTTATCATTGACCATATTTCAAAAATTGAATAAAGTCTTTGTGGCAGGGTGAGAGTCCCTACCGATGGTAAAGTCCATGACCCACATATGTGGTTGATCTGGTGAAATTCCAGAACCGACGGTAAAGTCCGGATGAGAAAAGACATTTTCTGTATGCGACCTAGACATTTTTGTATAGGTTATTTTTTTTGAAAGGGTGAAAAAAATGAAAAAAATGAGTGTAAAAAAATTAACGACAATGGGTATATTGTCAAGCTTAGCTGTGATTTTAAGTATATTTGCTTATTTTCCACTTGTTCCAGCAGTTCCATGGCTAAGTTATGATCCAAAAGATATTGTCATTGTTATTGGTGGTTTTATTTATGGACCTCTTGCATCATTTCTCATGAGCATTATTGTCTCATTTTTAGAAATTGTCTTTAAAGGTGGTTCTATCATTGATGTTTTAATGAATGTGATTTCAACTTGTGCTTTTGCCTGTGTAGCATCTTATGTTTATAAGAAAAATCACACGAAAAAAGGTGCGGTTATTGGTCTTATTTGTGGTGTATTATGTACAGTATTCTGTATGACTTTATGGAATTATATCATCACACCAATTTATTATAAAATGCCAAGAGAAGCAGTTGTTTCAATGTGGCTACCTGGTATTATTTTATTTAATGTTTTAAAGTCAGGAATTAATGCAGGAGTGACTCTTTTCTTATATAAGAGTGTTGTGACAGTTTTAAGAAGGACAAACTTGGTTGAAAAGGGAGAATCTCAACAGAATTTAGAATCGACATTGATTGTTGTGGGAATCTTTATAACATTGACTTTTATTTGCATTGTTTTATCTATTCAAGGAATAATATAAGGAGGAAAGAAAATGGAATTTCAAGAAGCAAAAGAGTATTTATTTCAAAAATTAGCACCGTCAAAAATTATGGCACTTGCATCAAGTGTTGATAACCATGTCATGGTGAGAAACGTGAGCTGTTTGATTTATGATGATGCAATTTATTTTAAAACAGATAAGAATTTTAGAAAAACAAAACAATTGTATGAAAATCCAAGAGTCGCATTATGTTTTAATGGTGTTCAGGTTGAAGGCGTAGCAACAATTAAAGGGTTAGTTGTTGATGAACCAGGAAGAAAGTTTGAACAACTCTATCAAAAGTATTTGTGGGGAAGCTACAATGCTTATAGTCATGAAGATACAGAGATTTTGGTTGAGGTAAAACCTTCTTTTGTTGAACTATGGGATACTGATGAAAAGAATAAAGCTTTTCAGATTTTTATAGATTTCCAAACACAAAAAGTTGAATATAAAAAATATGATGAATAAATTCTTGAAAAACAAGAATTTATTTTTTTATGATTATTGTGATTATAAGTCAAATGATGTAAAATAAAGTTACTTTTATAAGGGAGGGAAAAAAATGTTAGAAAAAATCTTTAAATTAAAAGAAAAAGGAACAACTGTCAAAACTGAAGTTCTTGCTGGAGTGACAACATTTTTAGCAATGGCTTATATTTTAGCAGTGAATCCAAGTATTCTTGGTGAAACAGGAATGAGTGTAAAGGGTGTTTTTTTAGCAACAGCATTAAGTAGTGCTGTAGCAACAATGATTATGGGATTTATTGCAAATTACCCTGTTGCTTTATCTGCTGGAATGGGTGTGAATGCATTATTTACTTATACGATCTGTTTTGGTATGGGATTAAGCTATAAGGGAGCATTGGCATGTGTGTTTGTTTCTGGAATCATTTTTATTGCTATTTCAGTGACAGGATTGAGAACATATATTATTAATGCCATTCCATCACAGCTTAAATTAGCTATTGGCGCTGGTATTGGGTTCTTTATTGCATTTATTGGTTTGAAAAACGCTGGAATTATTGTTGCTAGTGAAGCAACTGCAGTCGCTTTAGGAAATCTTCAAGATCCTACTGTTCTTTTGGCTGTTTTTGGTATTTTAGTCACTATTCTTTTATTAACAAAGAAAGTTCCTGCTGCTGTTTTTTATGGTTTGATTATCACAGCAGTTGTAGGAATGATAGCAGGAGTTTTAGGTGTTTCTGGAATGCCTTCTGTTCCTCAAGGTATTATTTCTGCTGATTTAGATTTTAGTTTAGTAGGAGCATTTGCAGAGGGGATGGGAGAATTATTAGAACATCCAAGCTGTTTTGTTGCAATATTCTCATTATTGTTTGTAGATTTCTTTGATACTGCTGGAACTTTGGTAGCTGTAGCAAATCGTGCAAACTTAGTTGATGAAAAGGGCGAATTAGAGAATATTGATAAAGCTTTATTAGCTGACTCTGTAGGAACAGTGTTTGGTTCAGTTATGGGGACATCAACAGTGACTTCATTTGTTGAATCAACATCTGGTGTTGAAGTTGGTGGAAGAACTGGTTTAACAGCTGTAACAACAGGAATTTTATTTCTTTTGTCAGTTTTCTTTTCACCATTGCTTTCTTGTGTGACAAATGCTGTCACTGCACCTGCTTTGGTTGTTGTTGGAATACTTATGGCACAGCAATTAAAAGGTATTGATTGGGATAACCTTGTGTATAGTGCAAGTGGATTTATGACTGTTATTTTTATGATTTTAGCATATTCTATTTCTGATGGAATTGCGATCGGTTTTATTACATATACAATAACAATGATTGGAACTGGTAAAACAAAAGAAATCAAACCAATTGTTTGGATTTTAGATGTATGTTTTATTATTTTCCTAGTCTTTTTACCAAAATAAAAGCATAAGAAAAAATCTTATGCTTTTTTAATCATGATGGAGAGGATGATATGATGAAAAAACTTTTCAAATGGGTTATAGTTTTGTTTGTTTTAACAGGCTGTTATGATGAACGTATAACTAAAAAAGCAGAGGAACAATTGGTTGTAGCAACCTTTAACATTGATGCGAAGTCACAGCCTGATGTAGATGGACAAAGAATGTTATTAGCTGATCATCATATTGATATTGTTGGACTTCAAGAAGTAGATAAACAGACAATAAGAAATCCATATGATATGGCTTTAAGGTTTCAAATGGAACCATATGTTGCTTCTTTTTTTTCAAATGCTATAGCATTTGAAGGTGGTGAATATGGTATTGCGTGTTTGAGCCAATATCCATTTTTAGAAAAAGAAACGGTGAAATTATATAGTGATTTATTTGCAGGTGAAGAAACTGCAAAAAAACTTGCAGATGTTTATAGAAGTCATATACCAAATGATATTGTTGAAGAAGCTAAAATGGATGCTATTCAGGTTCAGAATCCTGTTGAACCACGTGTTTATCAGAGGGTTGTCTTTCAAAAGGGTGAAAAAAGAATAGCTTTTTATAACACTCATTTAAGTTTTGAAGATAGACAATTGAGACTTGAACAGATGAAAACTTTGAAGGAAGTCATGGATCAAGATCAATGTGATTATATTATTGCAGTTGGCGATTTTAATGCAGATTCTTCAACAAGTGAGTATGATCTTTTTTCTCATGATTACTTATTATGTAATGGTCTTGAAGGGAAATGGTTAGAAACTTTTAATTTGCAGGATGATAGTATGATGTCTTATAGCGTTGATAATATTATTGTTTCAAAGAATATAGAAATAGAACAAGTGATGATGATTCCAACAAATCTTTCAGATCATAATCCATTAGTTGTGACTTTAAAATTAAAATAGAAGGATACTATCCTTCTATTAAAAATAATATTTTTCTAAGATATCCATAATAATATCAACATGTCCACCATAAACAATCTGTATTTCATTATTGACTTTGTTATAAGCAATGGCTCCAGTTTGTTTAAGATTCCTAAATTTAAAAAGTTTAGGATTTTTTAATTCTATATGAAGTCTAGTAATACATGTATGGATTTTTATAATATTGTCTTGTCCTCCACAAGCATCAATAATCTTTTTAGCAATTTCATCCATTTCTTGAGGTGAAAAAGAGATTTGAATAGTATCATTGAGTTCAAATTCACGTCCTGGAGTATGCAAATTGAATTTCCTAATACAAAAACTAAAAATATAATAATAAAGGACAAAGACAAATATGCCCTCTATAATTAACATCCAAGGCTGATGAGCAAGAGGCATAGAATAACTAAAGATAAAATCAACCATACCCGCACTAAAACTAAAACCAGCAGTCCATTGAAATGTCGCTGTTATAAACATAATAATACCAGTTAAAAAAGCATGGAGAATATATAATGGAAAACATAAAAACATAAAAGAAAATTCTATAGGCTCTGTAACACCTGTTAAAAATGATGCTAAGATTGCTGAAATAAAAAATGGTTTGATTTTCTTTTTTTGATCAATATAAGATGTATTTAACATAGCAAGTCCGATAGCAGGAACCCCAAACATCATAATAGGATAAAAGCCAGCCTGATACATTCCACAAACGCCTAGCTGCCCTTGACTAGCCCAGAAGTTTCCAATGTCATTAATCCCAATAACATCAAACCAAAAGATTGAATTGATCATATGATGCATTCCTACTGGAATAAGCAAACGATTTAAAAAGGCATAAATTCCAGCTCCAAATGCTCCCATATATTGAATCTTTTCACCTAAAGATATAAGTAGTGAAAAGAGAGGAGGCCAAATAAAATAAAGAATAATGCTACATAAAAAGGCACATAAAGAACAACTGATAAATAATATTAAATTATTTTCAATTTTATTATTCTTATAATGATGATTTTGATAGCAAAAGGTTGCGATGATTCCACTTAATATACCAATAAACTGATTATTAATAGCTCCAAATGCAACGTGCCCTCTAAAAAAATCGGAATTTTGTGATAAAGAAATATTCGCTGATGAGAGAATAAATGTAATGATTAAAAAGACCCATAAGCCCATTGTTGCTGCTAGGCTTTTTTTATCTTCACTTAGCTCATAAGCCACCCCAATAGCAAATATACAAGGCATATTGTCTATAACAGTATTACCTAATGTTTGTAATATAATGGCTAGAGAATGTAAAGATGTAATATGAAAATGTTCTAAAGCATATCCACTTCCTCTTAATATGGCAGCAGCAGGAAAAACAGCCATAGGAAGCATAAGAGCTTTACCAATATTTTTAAATTGTATTTTATTCATTAATCAGTTTGCTAATATGAATCATTAAATAAACCTGCTCATTAATTAATAATTCATAATGATATATATTTTTAATTTCATAGCAAATTTGTTGAATACATGGTTCCATCTTTTCATGATATTTTATAAAAAATGTATAAAGATGATCAAGATTTTCTTGATTATCTTGAGATCCACTAAACATATGCTGTCCCAAGAATTTTAAATGTGTAACAAACCTTGAATAAGAAATATTATTTTCATTAAGGGTTATATCAAAAGTTTTTTCTACAATTCTTATGACATCACGTATAAATCTTAATATTTTAGAAATATTGGTATCTTGAGAAGATGTACTAATTGTTGCATTGACAATATGCATAGCAATGTAACCAGCCTCGTCTTCATTAAACTTGATTTTAAGATTGGCTTCAATCAATTTTAATGCCCATAATCCAATTTTAAATTCTTTTTTATAAAGGACTTTGATTTCATTAAGCATGAAATTAGGGATACTCACATTTTCTTTTTTTCTTTTCACTGCATAACAAATATGATCACTTAAAGAAATTAAAAGTTGTGAGCTAAGCTCAACTTTAAGAATCTCACTTGCTTTTCTTGAAATGACTTCAGTAATTTTGAAATAAATCAAAGGGGTCTTTTCTAAAAGAGCATTGAGTTGTTTTCTTTGTTCGTTTTCAAATGTATATATTTTTTCTATTCGTGTTTCATCAAGCGAATCTCCTGGTC
>CATOPA010000068.1 GCA_951801965.1 uncultured Erysipelotrichaceae bacterium
ATGGAAGAATTAGTATTGTATTATTCAATGAAGTATAATGGACATTTTCAAAGTATTTATGATGCTTTAAAGAATCGAGAAAAAGTAGATGAACAGTTAAGAATGGAACTTAAAAAGAAATTAAAATGTCAGTATACAACATTATTTAGTTTTGATTATCCTGAATCATTAAAGCAAATGGATTGTCCACCATTTGTTTTATACTACTATGGAGATTTATCTTTAGTGAAGCATAAGACAATAGGTGTTGTTGGTATGAGAGATATATCTCCGTATGGCAAAGATGCCACTTTGCATTTTGTTGAAGACCTTGTCAAAGAAAATTATGTCATTGTCAGTGGTATGGCAAGAGGTGTTGATACGATTTCACATTGGACAGCAATCAATAGAAAAGGATATACTATTGCTGTTTTAGGAACTGGAATAGAATATTGTTATCCTAAAGAGAATAGAGTATTATATGAACAATTAAAGGTAAATCATCTTGTCATGAGTGAATATCCTTTTGCGACAGCACCACAGAAAAGATTATTTCCATTTAGAAATCGTATTATAACAGGATTATCAAAGAAGCTTCTTATTACGGAAGCTAAACAAAAGAGTGGAACAATGATATCAGCTGGTTATGCTTTAGAACAGGGAAAAGATGTCTATTGTGTTCCTTCACGATATAATGATCGCAATGGGTGTAATTTATTGATTCAGCAAGGGGCAAGACTGGTCTTAAATACAGAAGATATTATTGAAGATGAAATTTTGGGTTGACAAATCAAAGAAAAGATTGAATAATGATAAAACATGGGAGGTAGAGCTATGGGTAAAAATTTAGTGATTGTGGAATCACCATCAAAATCAAAAACAATAGAGAAATACCTGGGTGCTAATTATTTAGTGACTTCTTCCAAAGGTCATATTAGAGATTTAGCAACCACTGGAAAGGGTGGACTAGGTGTAGATATAGAAAATGATTTTAAACCAAACTATATTATTAACAAAGATAAGAAAGATGTTGTTAAGGAATTAAAAAAATGTGTGAAAGAAGCAGATTATGTTTACCTTGCAACCGATCCAGATCGTGAAGGAGAGGCTATTTCTTGGCATTTAGCTGAAGTTTTGGAATTAGATACAGATTTAACAAATCGTATTGTTTTTAATGAAATTACAAAAGAGGCAGTCATTGAAGCATTAGAGCACCCTCGCCAAATTGATAAAAATCTTGTAAAATCCCAAGAAACAAGACGTGTTTTGGATCGTATTATTGGTTTTAAGCTCTCTAAACTTTTACAAAAGAAAATTAAGTCTAAATCTGCAGGTCGAGTACAATCAGTTGCATTACGTTTGATTTGTGAAAGAGAAGATGAAATTAATGCTTTTATTCCTCAAGAATATTGGAAAATGAAAGCTTTGTTTGAGGAAAAGAATATTCCATTTGAAGCAGAGCTTTCTAAATTTAATCAAAAGAAAATAGAATTGAAGAATGCTGATGAAGCACAAACTGTTTTTGATGCATTAGGTAAAGAATTTACAGTTTCTCAAGTGAAGAAAAGTTTGAAAAAACGTGTTTCTAAACCTCCATTTATTACATCAACATTGCAACAGGAAGCATCATCTAAATTAAATTTTAAAGCAAAGAAAACGATGATGATTGCACAAAAATTGTATGAAGGGATAGATATTGGAGAAGAAACAGTTGGTTTGATTACGTATATGAGAACTGATTCTATTCGTTTATCAGAAGGTTTTGTGAATGAAACAAAACAATATATAGAAAATGTATATGGTAAAAATTATATTGGCTCAGTGAAGGTTGCAAAGAAAACAGAAAATGTTCAAGATGCTCATGAAGGTATTCGACCAACAAGTATATTGAGGACACCTCAAAGCTTAAAAGAATATTTAAAACCAGATGAATTAAAATTATATTCTTTAATTTATGCTCGTGCTATAGCTTCATTAATGGCACCAGCAAAATTAAATTCAACAACTCTTCTTTTAAATAATCATGATTATGAGTTTAAGGCAAGTGGGTCAGTGATTGCTTTTGATGGATATTTAAGAGTTTATAGTACTTATGAAAAACAAACTGATGAAATCTTACCAGAGTTAAATGAAGGAGATATTCTTATAAGTCAGGATATTCAAAAGACACAACACTTTACAAAACCACCTGCAAGATATACAGAAGCTAAGCTGATTAAAGAGTTAGAAGACTTGGGAATTGGTAGACCAAGTACTTATGCAAGTATTATTGATACAATTGTAACAAGACGCTATGTTGAAACAGTAGATAAAGCTTTTAAACCTACAGAATCAGGAGTTTTAACAAATCAGAAATTGGTAGAATATTTTGACACAATTATTAATGTAGAATATACTGCACAAATGGAAAAAGAATTAGATGAAATAGCTATTGGAACTGATGATTATGTTCATGCTCTTACAAATTTTGAGGAAAAGTTTGAACCTCTTTTAGAGAATGCTTATGATAAAATGGAACAGATACAACCAGAAAAAACTGGAGAAATTTGTCCAGAATGTGGAGGTGAGTTGGTCATTCGTAAAGGTCGCTTTGGAGATTTTGTTGCATGTTCAAACTATCCAACATGCAAATATGTGAAAAAAGATCCAGAAGAATCTCAAGAAACTGGAGAGCTTTGTCCAAAATGTGGAAGACCAATGATTTATAAACAAGGTCGCTTTGGAAAATTTGAAGCTTGTTCTGGTTATCCAGATTGTAAGTATATAAAGAGTGAGAAAAAATCAGAACCTAAAGTGACTGATGAAGTTTGTCCAAATTGTGGAAGTCCAGTTGTTATAAAAAGAGGACGATTTGGTGAATTTAAAGCATGTTCAGCATATCCAAAATGTAAGACAATTATTAAGTAAAGTCCCTTATGGGACTTTTTAAGGAGGAATAAAATGGAAAAGGTCAATGTAATAGGGGCTGGTTTAGCAGGAGTGGAAGCAGTACATCAGCTTATTTTAAGAAATATACCTGTGCGTTTGTATGAGATGAGGCCTGCTAAGATGACAGATGCACATAAAAGTGAGTATTTTGCTGAACTTGTTTGTTCAAACTCTTTAAGAGCGGATGGCTTAAACAATGCTGTTGGGGTTTTAAAAGAGGAAATGACACTTAATCATAGTTTAATTATGAAATTTGCTAGAGAACATCAAGTGCCAGCTGGTGGTTCTTTGGCTGTTGACCGTATAGGGTTTGCTAAGGCGATTACTGAATACATATCTCATCATCCTCTTGTTGAGGTTATTCATGAAGAAGTTACAGATATTTTAGAGGGTCCCACTATTATAGCAAGTGGACCATTAACGAGTTTGGCATTATCAAAGTCAATTAGTGATTTGCTTCAAAAAGATTATTTTTATTTTTATGATGCAGCTGCACCTATTGTGACTAAAGAGAGTATTAATTTTGATATCGCTTATTTTAAATCAAGATATGATAAGGGTGATGCTGAATATATTAATTGTCCAATGAATGAAGAACAATTTGATAAATTTTATGAAGCATTGATTCATGCTGAGGTTGTTAAACCAAAAGATTTTGAAGAAAAGTTTTTTGAAGGATGTATGCCTTTTGAAGTGATGGCTAAGCGAGGAAAACAAACACTTTTATTTGGACCAATGAAGCCTGTTGGTTTAGAAAAAGACAATGGAAAAAGATCGCATGCTGTTGTACAACTCAGACAGGATAATGCTGTGGGAAGTTTATATAATATTGTTGGTTTTCAAACTCATCTGACTTGGAAAGAACAGGAACGTATTATTCATATGATTCCTGGATTAGAAAATGCAAAAATTGTCCGTTATGGAGTTATGCATCGCAACTGCTTTATTTGTTCACCATATTTTTTAAGGGAAACATACCAATTTGTTGGTAGGGATGATTTGTTCTTTGCTGGACAAATGACAGGTGTTGAAGGATATGTTGAATCTGCTCAAAGTGGTATTGTTGCTGGAATAAACATGGCTCGTTATTTAGCCGATAAAGAATTATGTGTGTTTCCTAGAAAAACCGTTATGGGTTCATTATCATATTATATTACTCATAGTGATCCTGAAAATTTTCAGCCAATGAAAGCAAATTTTGGAATTTTGCCTGATTTTGAACAGAGAATTAAGAAAAAAGAGAGAAAACAGGCATATGCTTTAAGAGCAATAGAAAGTATGAAGGAGTATATTGATCATGGATCAACTTTATAAACTTGTTAAGGAATATTTGGATTTTTTAAAATATCAAAAAAATTATTCAGAACTAACAATTCAGGGATACCAAAGAGAAATAGATCATTTTATAGCATTTTTGAAAAAAGAAGGTATAGATTGCTTTGAAAATGTTGAATATCCACTTTTAAGAGGATATTTAGCACAGCTTCATGATGAGTCATTATCAGCAAAGAGTATTAATCATAAAATGAGTAGTCTAAGAGGATTATATCGTTATTTACAAAATCAGGAATATATTTTGGATAATCCTTTTTTGTTAATTGAATCTTTAAAAGAACAAAAAAGAAATCCAGATTTTCTTTATATTGATGAAATGATGAATCTGTTAGACAGTATTGATACATCTACACCATTAGGAAGAAGAAATAAAACAATGCTTGAATTGATGTATGCATCAGGCTTACGTTGTGATGAGATTGTTAGTTTAAGTTTATCTCAAATTAATTTTGAAAAACAAATTTTGCTTATTCATGGAAAAGGAAGAAAGGATCGTTATGTTCCTTTTCATGATTATGCTGCTTCATGGTTAAAAGACTATATTTTAGAAGATAGAGTCGTTTTAATGGCTGTCACACATCAAGATCATGATATAGTTTTTGTAAATAAGAATGGAAAAAAATTAACAAATAGAGGTGTTGAGGATATTGTTGATCGCATAGCTCAAAAATTTGATGCTACTAAAAAAATACATCCTCATACTTTTAGACATTCATTTGCGACACATTTGCTTGAGGAGGGAGTAGATATTCGCATTGTCCAAGAACTTTTAGGGCATTCAAATCTCTCGACAACACAAATATATACACATATTACTCATCAACATTTAAAAGAAGTCTATGATCATGCTCATCCAAGAAATATTGAATAAATGATAACTTTTTAAAAAAAGAAATTGACGAAAGCATACGAAAATGGTAATATACTAATGTAGTAGACCTCTAGCTACAACCGCACATAAAAGGTATTAAAGCAAAGCTGCCTTGGTTGGCGAGTCTGAGATTATATAGAAAGAAGGAGGTACATCATGTACGCTATTATTGAAACAGGTGGAAAACAATTAAAAGTTGAAGTTGGAGATGCAATTTATGTAGAAAAATTAGATGTTGCTGAAGGAGAAGAAGTTGTTTTAGATAAAGTTTTATTCATTGGAGATAAAACTTCAAAAATTGGTAATCCATATATCAAAGGAGCTACTGTAAAAGCAACTGCTGAAAAACATGGTAAAGAGAAAAAAGTAACTATCTATAAATACAATGCTAAGAAGCATTATCATAAAAAACAAGGGCATAGACAACCATATACAAAATTGGTAATTAACGAAATTAATAAAACTGCTAAAAAACAAGCAGCAGCTGCTGAATAATGATTCATGTAGTTATTCAAAGAAAAGAAAAATTTATTATTAATATCAACGTTTCTGGACATGCCCAAAGTGCTAAGTATGGTAAAGATTTAGTATGCGCTGGAGTTAGCAGTGCATGTGTTGGGATTGCAAATATGCTTGTTAAAAAGCAATTTGTTAATGGCTTAGGAACCATTGATTTAAAAGAAGGTTTTGTTGATATAAAGGTGAATCAGTTAAACGAGGATGTACAAGTGGTACTAGAGACGCTTGAAACAATTCTTGAGACAATTGAGGAATCTTATTCAGATTATATAAAGATTATGAAAATGGAGGTATAATTCATGATGTTCAAGTTAGATTTACAATTATTCGCTTCTAAAAAAGGAGTTGGTTCTACAAAGAACGGGCGTGATTCTCATGCAAAAAGATTAGGGGCAAAGTTATCAGATGGTCAATATTGTACTGCTGGATCAATTATCTATAGACAAAGAGGAACTAAGATTCATCCTGGTGTCAATGTTGGTAAAGGTGGAGATGACACATTATTTGCTAAGGTAGATGGTGTTGTTAAATTTGAAAGAGACGGAAGAACAAGAACTAAAGTTTCAGTTTATCCAGCTGCTTAATAGGGAACCCCTTGTAGTGGGGTTCTTTTTTTTGAAAAAGTGAAAGAAGGTGAATTTGTGAAATTTATAGATAAAGTCAAGATATATGTAGAAGCAGGAAAAGGCGGAGATGGCGTTGTTGCTTTTAGACGAGAAGCCTATGTTCCTAAGGGTGGCCCTGCTGGTGGAGATGGTGGAAAAGGTGGAAGCATTATATTTGAAGCGACAACATCTTTATCAACACTTTTAGATTTTAGATATCATAGAGAATATAAAGCCAAAAATGGTCAGCAAGGAATGGCAAAGAAAATGCACGGTTCAGATGCTGCTGATATGATTTTAAGAGTTCCAGTGGGAACAATGATTTATGATGAAGATACAGGTAAGATTTTAGCAGATTTAACAAGGGATAAGCAACGTGCCGTTATAGCAAAAGGTGGACGTGGTGGACGTGGTAATGCAAGATTTGCAACAAGTCGTAATCCTGCACCAACAATTTGTGAACGTGGAGAACCTGGAGAAAAACATAATTTGATTTGTGAACTGAAATTATTAGCTGATGTAGGGTTAGTTGGTTTTCCATCTGTTGGGAAATCAACATTATTATCAGTTGTTTCAAGAGCTAAACCTGAGATTGCTGATTATCATTTTACAACAATTGTACCTAATTTGGGAGTTGTTCAAGCGAAAGATGGAAGATCATTTGTTATGGCAGACTTGCCAGGATTAATTGAGGGGGCTAGCCAAGGTAAAGGATTAGGACATCAATTTTTACGTCATATTGAAAGATGTCGAGTAATTGTTCATGTTATTGATATGGGTGGGAGTGAAGGAAGAGACCCATATGAAGATTATTTAGCTATCAATAAGGAGTTAGGAGAATATAAATATCGTTTATTAGAGAGACCACAAATCATTATTGCAAATAAAATGGACGAAGAAAATGCCGAAGAAAATTTAAGGATTTTCCAAGAAAAGGTTGGAAAAGACGTTAAAATTTTTCCTGTCATTGCGTTGATTCAAGAAGGTGTTGATATGCCTTTATATGCTATTGCAGATTTATTAGAAAAAACTCCTCAGTTTGAAACAGAAGAAGATATTCAAGAAAATAGTATATTATATACATATCAATCAGAAGATGAAGTTGGATTTGAAATTCATAATGAAGGAAATGGTTATTGGTGTGTTACTGGACCTAAAGTTGAACGTATTGTTCAAATGTCATCCTTAGGAAGCGACGATGGGGTGAAACGTTTTGCTCAAAAAATGCGTAACATCGGTTTGGATGATGCTTTAAGGGTTGCAGGAGTTCAACCTGGAGATACTGTGACAATCTTAGATTTTGAATTTGAATTTTATGAATAAAGATGAGAATTTTCATTCTCATTTTTATTTTATGTTCATTTATGTTATAATAGTGAAAAAATATGATAAGATAGAGGAGTTCGCTATGTATAGTTATATAAAGGGTATAATTGTTGATATGGCAAGAGATTATATTGTCATTGACAATCAAGGAATTGGATATTTGGTTCATGTGTCTAATCCTTATCAATTTACAAAAGGCAAAGAGATGATGGTTTATATTTATCAGCAAGTGAAAGAAGATGATATTGTTTTATATGGTTTTTTAACTAAAGAAGAAAAAGAATTGTTTTTAAAACTCATTTTAGTTAAAGGAATTGGGTGTAAAACAGCAATTGGTATTTTGGCTACAGGGGATTCACAGGCTATTATTCAAGCTATTGAGTCAAAGAATATTACTTACTTAAAAAAGATTCCAGGAATTGGACCAAAGGCGGCACAACAGATTGTTTTAGACTTACAAGGTAAATTTAATCAAAGTGCTACACAAATTGTTTTGACATCTGTAGAATATGATGAGGCTATTGAGGTATTGATAGCTTTGGGATATAAATCATCAGATGTTGAAAAAGTTATGAATACACTTGCTAATGAAAAATTAGATACTAATGGTTATGTGAAAAAAGCATTAAGCTTATTAGTAAGTATATAAGGAGGTAGTCTATGGATGACAAACGAGATGTGTTTGATACGCAGGAACATATAGAGGATGAAGAAAGCCAGTTGCGACCTCAATCTTTTGATGAATATATTGGTCAAAAGGATTTGAAAAGTAATTTAAAAGTTTTTGTTGGAGCAGCAAAGTTAAGAGATGAATCATTGGATCATGTTTTGTTATATGGCCCTCCAGGTTTAGGAAAGACAACAATGTCAATGATTATTGCAAATGAAATGGGAACGCATTTAAAAACAACAACTGGACCGAGTATTGAAAAAACAGGGGATCTTGTTGCTATTTTGACATCTCTTGAACCAGGTGATGTTTTATTTATTGATGAGATTCATCGTTTAAATAAAGTTGTAGAAGAGATACTTTATCCAGCTATGGAAGATTTTTGTGTAGATGTTGTGATTGGAAAAGAAGCATCTACACGTTCTATTCGTATTGATTTACCACCATTTACACTTGTTGGAGCAACGACAAGAGCTGGAGACTTATCAGCACCATTACGAGATCGCTTTGGTATTGTTTCAAAACTTGAATATTATAAAGAGGAAGAATTGACTGAAATCATTCATAGAACAAGTCGAGTTTATCAGATTGATATGGATGATGATGCAAAAAAAGAACTTGCAAAGCGTTCAAGAGGAACACCACGAATTGCGAATAGACTTTTTAGAAGAGTACGTGATTTTGCGCAATATAATGGTGATGAAATTATAACTAAGCAAAGAACTGTGGAAGCTTTACAAAGATTGAAGGTCGATGAATTGGGACTAGATGATGTGGATCATAAATATCTTTTAGGAATTATTCATCGCTTTAAAGGTGGACCTGTGGGATTAGAAGCTCTAGCAGCGAGTATTGGAGAAGAACCATCTACTTTAGAAGATGTTTACGAACCTTATTTACTTCAAACAGGTTTAATTAAACGAACACCAAGAGGAAGAATTGTGACTGAGCTTGCTTATTCACATCTTCACATCACAAGAGAATCGTAAGATTCTCTTTTTTATTTATAGGAGGAATTATGAAGAAGATATATAAAGTTATATGTTTTATGCTACTTGCAGTCTGTTCAATAATATATGATTTTCAAAAGCCAGAAGCATTGATAGAAAATCAAACAATGAGCTCATATGTTTTGTTAGAAGGAGAGTTTAATTATCAAGGAAAGTATGAATTTGATGGAAAAGTAACAGTGAAAGATATTATCAATGAGGTTGGTGTCAGTAAGTATGCAAATTTAAAAGCATTATCATTAGATATGATTGTTGAGGATGAGTCACGACTTTATTTGCCAAAATATAAGGATGTTTGTATTTCGTTGAATCGTGCGTCTCAAGAGGAATTTATGAAATTAAAAGGGATTGGAGAAAGAACAGCACTGAAGATTATTGAGTATCGTCAAAAACAGCCATTTTTAAAAATTGAAGATATTATGAAAATTAATGGTATTGGTGAAAAAACATATTTAAGATTGAGAGATGATTTATGTTTATAAGATATCATTTGATTTATTATGCTATAGGAGCCTTATTAGTTGTTCTTGGAAAATATGTTCATCCTTTATTTTATTTGATAGGATTACTTTACTTGATATGGTTATATCATTTTTGTTCATTACAATGTACTTTGGCAGTGATAATTCTTTGTACTTTTTTATTTATGAGAAATATATCTATTGAAAAACTTCCAGAACGTTTAGAGGGAAAAGTGATAAAGGTGAGTGAAAAGTATTGTTATGTGCAAAGTGAATATGGGAATTTAAAATTGTATCATGATTGTTTATTTTCATATGGAGATATGATTGATATAAGTATTGATGAGATAGAGATATATGAAAATACGAATGATTTTGCTTTTAATGAGAAGAATTATCTTTATAGTCAAAACATTTATCATAAAGCATATTTGAATGAACTTCATAATCAAGAATCAAGTGATTCAATTTATCATTGGATTGAACATCGTATGTCAAAAAATAACGATGTCCAGGATTATCAAAAATTGTTTTTATTAGGAGAAAAGAGTCTTGATATATATGATGACTATCATACTTTGACTCAATTATCAATAGTTCATTTATTTGCTTTATCAGGAATGCATGTTCATCTTTTACAATTGCTTTTAAAGTCAGTATTCAGTATATTTTTTGAACAAAAGAAATCACAATGGATTTCATATGTTTGTATAGGTATTTATGTTTTTTCCATTCCTATGCAAATTTCTTTATATCGTGCTTTTTTTGTTATGGTTCTTTATGAATGTTTTCATGAATGGCTAAATGAATATGATATTTTAGCACTTTTAGTTATCGTTTCTTTATTTTATAATCCGTATATTCTTTTTCATATTTCTTTTCTTTTTTCATATTTTCTATATTTTATTATATTGATTGTAAGAGATTTAAAGTTTTCATCCTTTTTTATCTATTTATCAGCAATTCCTATAACTTTAACTTTATTTCCACACATTTCTTTATTGTCATTTATGATAGGTTATATCGTTGAACCATTTATAGAGGTGTTTTATGGATTATGCTGTTTATCATTATTCTTTCCACCAATTGAATTGTTATTATTGATATGTATATATG
>CATOPA010000069.1 GCA_951801965.1 uncultured Erysipelotrichaceae bacterium
AGATATATCAGCATGTCAGTAAACTCCTTCAAGGTTGTGATGCATCAGCATTCAATCAAGGATTGATGGATCTTGGAGCAACAATATGTCGTCCACTTCATCCAAAATGCCATATATGTCCAATTAGAGAAAGTTGTTTAGCTTATCAGAAACAGCAACAAAATGTTTTACCTATTTCTATTAAAAATATAAAACATAAAGAACTACATTATATGACTGGTATTATTACATACCATGATCAATTTGTTTTGATTCAAAACCCTAGTGGCGGATTATTAGAAAATTTATATGGTTTCATTCAATATAATGTGGAAAGTCCATATAGTTTTATTGAAGCATTTTACAAAGAATATCGTCAAGATATTCAAGTCATTTCATATATTCAAGATGTAAAACATGTCTTTACCCATAGAACTTGGCATATGCATGTCTATCATTTTATACTTGATAAACCAATTCATCATCTTTATACATTAGAAGAGATTCATCAAAAACCTCTTTCAACAGCACATCAGAAAGTTTTAAAAGCATATTTAAAACACAAAGAATCTTCTTTATAAAAAAGGCAGGATATCCTGCCTTTTAAACTACTCAGCTCGACGAACTTTTTCATCCTCTTCATAGCATTCTATAATTCTTTGTACAACAGGATGTCTAACAACATCATTAGCATCAAGATAAACAAAACGAACACCTGAAATATTTTTTAAGATAGCCATTGCACGCTTTAAGCCACTCATAACTCCTTTTGGTAAATCAATTTGTGTAATATCTCCTGTAATAATCATCTTTGAATGAAATCCTAAACGTGTTAAAAACATTTTCATTTGTGCATCAGTTGTATTTTGAGCTTCATCTAAAATAACATAAGCATCCTCTAAAGTTCTTCCACGCATATAGGCTAATGGTGCAATCTCAATAACCCCTTTTTCTATCATACGTTCAGTCTGTTCTTGACCAAGCATATCATACAAAGCATCATAAAGAGGTCTTAAATAGGGATCAACTTTTTCTTTGAGATCTCCAGGTAAAAAACCTAGATTCTCCCCTGCTTCAACAGCTGGCCTCGTTAAAACTATCTTTTGAACTTCATTATTTTTTAAAGCTTGAACAGCAAAGACAACAGCTAAATATGTTTTTCCAGTTCCAGCAGGTCCTATTCCAAAAACAACTTCCTTTTTTCTTAAAGCATGATAATATTCTTTTTGTCCCAATGTTTTTGGATAAATTAATTTTCCACTTCTTGTTTTTGCA
Organism: uncultured Erysipelotrichaceae bacterium; assembly: GCA_951801965.1. Lineage (GTDB taxonomy): Bacteria > Bacillota_I > Bacilli_A > Erysipelotrichales > Coprobacillaceae > CATOPA01. The sequence goes on from CATOPA010000069.1 coordinate 1,255, forward strand.
ATATGAATAGAGTAAAGTTGTTCTAATTCTTCAAGTTTATTTGATGAAGCCAACTTAATTGTATATAAAACATCTCTTTTACTTATGTCTTTTCCTTGTTTGACTAACTTTAATAGTGCAAAAAGAACAGTTTCAATGTCTTTTACTTTTTCTTCACTATCATCAATAACTATTTCATCACCACGAATAATGATCTGTGTATGAAAATGATCCTCAAGAATTCTTATATTTTCTTCTTGATGACCTAATAATCTTTTCATCTCATCTATTGTATATGTCTCTAATTTATTGACTTTCTTCATTTTTTTCTCCTTTAATAGCAATATCCTCTAATAAAGTATAATGCATTTTCAATGTTATTTTACTACGAGTTTTAGTCATTTGCAAAACATTTTCTTTATCAATAATAGCGTCGGTTGGTAATTGAGAACGAATCGAAAGCAGTAACTGGTAAAAAACTTCTCCTTGATCTTGATTTACATTTTTTACACTTGCTTCATACTGATTAAATGTATAAGCATAAACCTGACCTTTTACTGGAATAAAATGAAGTTCATTATTTGTAGAAGTAATTGTATTTTCAATTAAAAGATCACCTTTTTGAACATAGTCATTTGCTTTCACTTTAATCATTCCACTATCAACATCCATATAAGCTATAAGCCCATCTTTTTTAGCATAAATATTTTGATAATTTTCTTTTTCAATAGTATCTTGCTTTCGCTTTGTATATTCTACATGAAAAACGCTTCCCCTTTGATAAACATTCATATATTCAACATCATCTTTATAAACAGTTTTAAGATGACTTAAAATTTCGTTTAAACGCTCATAGCTTTTCAATGGCTGAAATAAATCAACTTTTTCTTTTTTCAGCTCTTTGATAAGGCTTGTATTCACTTGTGGTAATGTTCCTATAATTTGAATATCAAAAATAAAATATGAACAACAAATAGCCGATAGCATAAAACATAACACACCTAATATATTTAAATATTGTCTAGAAAGGAATAAAACATACTTCATAAGACCTATTGTTTGAATGTATGCGTATGAATATTGAAAGGACTTCAATAAATATCTTTGATATGTTGGTATATAGAAAAAATAAAGATCATTTTTATATCTTAAATGAAGAAGTTTTACTTTTTTATTTTTAGCATATTTTAATAAATCATAAATATTATCTTTTTCAATACAACAATAGTCATAACCTACACTAAACATATTCAATCACCTGAATAGTTCCATGCAATCGAATTTCATTTTGATCATAATAATAGATTTCTAAATGATCACCTCTTACATTTAAAAGATATTGATTCATTTTTATTTTAAAATAATTTTGTTCCATGATTAATATTTCTACATAGTCTTTGATACAAATTTCATTTTTTTCTACTAGAAGCATGACATCACCTCATCAAAATATATGAAAAATAAAAAAAAGAAGAACCAATGTTCTTCTTATCTTTGTTTACCTTTATTTTTTCTAGCAGCTTCTGATTTCATTTTACGTTTTAAACCAGGCTTCACATAGAATTCTCTTTTACGAGCTTCTTGTAGGGTTCCTGTTCTTGAAACTTGTCTTTTAAAACGACGTAATGCATCATCTAAAGATTCATTTTCTCTTACTACAGTTTTTGCCATGACGAACTTCCCCCCTTTACTACTAAGTACATGCGTAATTATACATGGATAGTCAAAGAAAATCAAGGATTTTATTCATAATCTTGTTGACTTTCTTCATTATTTATCAATTTCACCCCTGATGATGTTCCTATGCGGGTTGCTCCAGCATGAATCATATCTAATAAATCACCATGATTTTTAACTCCCCCACTGGCTTTGACTTGGCAATCACACCCAACAACTTCCTTCATCAAAGTAACATCATGAACAGTTGCACCACCATCACTAAAACCTGTAGATGTCTTCACAAAATCAGCTTTTGCTTTTTTAGCAAGTTGACAAGCTATCTTCTTTTCTTCATCAGTCAATAAACATGTTTCTATAATCACTTTGAGACAATGTCCCTGACATGCTTGTCTTACAGATAAAATATCTGTATAAACAACATCATAATTTTTATCTTTTAATGCTCCAATATTTATGACCATATCGATTTCATCTGCCCCATTGGCTATAGCATCTTTTGCTTCAAATGCTTTTACTTGAGTCGTATGAGCACCTAATGGAAAGCCAATCACTGTACACACTTTCACATGAGAATCTTTTAAATAACTTGCACAAAAACTAACCCAAAACGGATTGACACAAACAGAAGCAAATTGATATTTTATTGCTTCATCACAAAGTTTTTCAATCTTTTCTTTTGTTGTATCTGGTTTTAATGCAGTATGATCAATATACTGATGATAATTCATCTTCTTCATCTCCTTCAAATATTCTATGAATTGCATCTAATGCAATATACTTATCTCCAGGATATGGCTCATTTCCTATTGATGATGTCATAAATTGTTCATGGCCTTTTCCTAGTATCAAAATAATATCATTTTGATTTGCTATTTCAATAGCTTGTTCAATTGCTATACGACGATCTTCTATAATAACACTGACTGGTTTTTCAATAAATTCTTGAATATCTAAACAAATATCCCTAATATTTTCTTCTCTACTATCTTCAGCAGTTAAAATAACTTGATCACAATAGATATTAGCAAGTTTCCCTATTTGCTCTCGTTTATTATAATTTCTCTTTCCTGGAGCGCCAAAAACTGCAATAATACGTCCATTATTTTTAACACTTTTAGCAAATTCAAAAACCTTTTCATAACTTTTAGCATGCTGACAATAATCTACAATAACATGAAACGATTGAGAATGCTCTAAAAGCTCCATACGACCATCTACACGTTTCATATAAGATAATGATTCGACCACTTGATTTACAGGCATTTCCAAAGCCAATAATGAAGTAACAACTGCCAAAACATTAGAAATATTAAAGCGCCCTAAAACAGGTAAAGAAACATGTCTACGCTCTTCATGAATATATAAATCAAATTCACTATGATCAATAAACAATTGAATATTTCTAGCCATAACATCAGCATGATGTTCTATTCCATATGTCAACAAATGACATTGAATCTGATCCTTAATCATTGTAAAAAAACGAACTTCATCACTATTTAAAATAGCATATCCCTTTTCATCGATCATAGAAAAAAGTTTTGCTTTTATTCCCATTAAATTTTCCATTGTTCCATGAAAGTCTAAATGTTCTTCATAAACGTTCGTAAAAACTCCCATATCAAAATGAACACCATCAACACGTTTCAAAGCAAGACCATGACTAGAAACTTCCAAAGTCACTCCTTTAATTTCTCTTTTGACCATATCATTCAAATGTCTTTGTAAAAATATCGTTTCTGGTGTTGTATATGGACATTGTTCTATAACACCAGCATATTCAATATTATTTGTACCAATATACCCTACTTTTAAGTAGTGTGAAAGAACATCTCTGATCATTAAGGCAACCACAGTTTTTCCACTTGAACCAGTTACCCCAATCATTGTCATTTTATGACTTGGATAATCATAAAATATATCTGCCACCCTATTAAGTTCATCTAAAACATCATTAACTTTAATATATAAAATATCCCTATGCTTATAAGCCAAAGGCTTAGAATAAACTATACACTTTGCTCCTTGAAATACAGCATCTTCAATATACTTATGTCCATCAACACTTAAACCATCTATACAAAAGAAAATAGAATCCTTTCCTACATAACGTGAATCACTATGAATAGAAGACACCTTAAAATCTTCTTCAACATCAAACAATTCATTAATTTTCTTCATTGATAACACTCCCTATAAGTTCAATATCCTGTTGTTCAATAATTTTCACTTTATATATATGTCCAATTGATGAATCAGGCAATTCTACATGAACCTTTAAGTAGTTTGATGCATGTCCAACCATATATTTTCCTTGTCTTTCTTCTATAAGAACTTCTAAAGTCTTTCCAATTTGCCAAGAAGCAAATTCACTTTGTAATTGATGTGAAAGTGCAATTAATGATTTTACTCTTTCATGTTTGATATTGCCATCAATTTGACCTTTCATTCTTGCAGCAGGTGTTCCTAAACGAGGAGAATATGGAAAAACATGTAATTGATTAAAATGCATTTCTTGTATCCATTGATATGTTTTTTCGAATTCTTCATCAGTTTCTTGAGGAAAACCTACAATAACATCTGTTGTTATAGAAAGTGATGGTAGTTTTTCTTTTAATATTTTTATTTTAGAAGCAAATTCTGCAGTTGTATAATGACGATTCATTCTTTTTAAAGTTGCATCACATCCAGATTGGATAGGTATATGAAGATGATCAACAATAATTGGTGAATTAACAATAAGATTAATAATTTCATCAGTGACTTGACTCATTTCAATAGATGAAATACGTAAACGTTTAAGTCCATGAACCTTTGTAGTTAAATCGACTAACAAATCATAAAAAGAATAATTTTCAAAATCAGCACCATACCCTGCTGTATGTATTCCTGTTAAAACAATTTCAACAAATCCATGATCAACCAATGCTTGTGTCTGTTTAAGAACACTTTCCTTTTCACGTGAACGCACTGCTCCTCGAGCATATGGAATAATACAATATGTACAAAAATTATTACACCCATCTTGGATTTTTAAAAAAGCTCTTGTATTTTTTGTAAACATATCTATATCCAAATCTTCAAATTTTTTTAAATTCATGACATCGTCTACTTTGATGATCTGTTTTCTCTCTTTTTGAAATTCCTCAACAAAATCAACAATACGTTGGCGATATTGCGTTCCTAGAACAATATGAACACCATCAATAGAGGCAACTTCATGACTAGCAATTTGACTATAGCACCCCACTACACAAATCACTGCATTTTTATTTTGACGAATCGCTTTTCTAATCATTTGTCTTGACTTAGAATCACCAGTATTTGTAACTGTACATGTATTGATAACATAAACATCAGCATTTTCATCAAAATTCACTTCATTATACCCTTTTTCAATAAAGAGTTTTAACATAGCTTCTGACTCATATGTATTGACTTTACATCCTAAAGTTAAAAATGCGACTGTTTTCATATAATCTCCTTATCTATATTTCTTAATCACTTTTTTATAAGTTCTTTCACCTATATATTCTTTATCTCTTAATAGCTCTAAACATTCTTTATATAAATAATTTTCAATATTATAGGCAACTTCTTTGACAATATCTCTATCTATTTCAAGAGAACTTTCATGATCTAAAAGAATAACTTTATTTAAAAGTTCATGTGTATCTTTTTTAAAGATATAAATAGACTTTAATTCATCATAATACATACAAAGATGTCTTTCATCTTCATAAACATTTTCTAAAGATGTGAAATGAGTTCTATATAAAGAAGAACCATAAATCTCTGCAGCTGTCTTTTGAGTGACCTTATAATTTTTAATATAATCACGATGCTGTTTCAACAAAAGAATTTGATAATCATTGATATATCTTTTATTCATAAAAGGTTCTAAATAAGGAATATAAATCTGTGTTTGTGATACCTCATCATAAAATGAAGGAGCATCTTTTAATAAGACAGCAAGATCATTATTAAACATTTTTTGTTTTTCTTCATAATTCAAATAATCTAGCAAATCATAATTTTGATTATGAAAAATCTCATAAGCATTTTCTATATTGTTTTGTATCACCATTCCTTTATATATAACCTCAAATTCAAAAAGATCAAACTCATTCTTTATTTTCACATCTAAACCCATGACTTCTAGTGGTGCCTTAGCGTCCATAATCTTTTTATAAATCTGTGTTTGTTGAATAGTTATTTTATGTCCATATTTGTTTAACTTTTCTATAAATCCCATTATCTTGTCAACTCCCTACTATATCCAATAACACTTAACATATAAAGTGGTGCAGTTTCACTTCTTAAAATTCTTTTTCCTAATGAACATTCTAAAATACCCATTGATTTCATAACATCAATCTCTTTTTGATCAAAGCCACCCTCTGGTCCTACAATAATAGTTATTGTATGATAATCTTTTTGAAGTACTTGATGAAAATTCCTATGTTCTCCTTGTTTGCTTGTTTCTTCATAAGCCACAAGATTGATATCAGATAAATAATCTTTAATATCAGTAAGATGAATAGGCTTTTCTAATATTGGAACACAATTACGATAAGATTGCTCACTCGCTTCTTTTAAAATACGCAAATATCTTTCTTTTTTCTTTAAAAAATTTTTCTCATCCATCTTAATCAAACTTCTTTGACTAAGGAATGGGACAATACGTTTCACTCCTAGCTCTGTTGCCTTTTGAAGAACAAATTCAAACTTATCATTTTTTGGTAAACCATAAATTAAAGTCACATCAACATCCAATTCATGATTTTCTTCAATTTCATTGAGTTGCTTTAGGACTCCTTTTTCTATATCAATAATTTCATATATATAAACTTTTAAAGATGGTAATATACAAACAACTTGACTACCATTTTGATAACGCATAACACGTTGCATATGCTTGTGATTATAAGCATCTATATATATGTATGAATCTTTTATACACTCTTCATTAATAAAATATCTTTGCATCTTCATCGCCTCATTTGCTATTCTATCATATTTATAAACATATAAAAAGAAAAAAGCACAAGATTTCTCTTATGCTTTCACAATTAAAAAGTGATGATCAACATAATCAATAAGAATAGAGTCACCTTTTTGAATCACTCCACTAATTAGATTTCTTGCAATCAAGGTTTCAATATGTGATTGAATAAAACGTTTTAATGGTCTAGCTCCAAAAGTCATATCAAAACCTTCTTGAGCAATTTTTTCTTTTGCTTTTTGACTCACTTGAACTGTTATCTTTTGTTCACTTAGACGCTTTGCAAGTAATGCAATAAACTTATCAATAATTTGATAAACAACTTCATGATCTAATGAATTAAACATGACAATTTCATCAATACGATTTAACAATTCAGGTTTAAAATGTTGCTTTAATTCTAAATCAACTTCCCTTCTTGTTTCTTCATTATTACCCTTTAATAAATATTGAGAACCAATATTTGAAGTCATAATGATAATTGTATTTTTAAAACTAATCACATTTCCTTTGGAATCTGTAATACGTCCATCATCCAAAACTTGTAATAATATATTGAAAACATCAGGATGAGCTTTTTCTATTTCATCTAATAAAACAATACTATAAGGAGCTCGTCTCACTGCTTCACTCAATTGTCCTCCCTCTTCATAACCCACATAACCTGGAGGAGCTCCTAATAAACGTGAAACACTAAACTTTTCCATATACTCACTCATATCTATACGAACAATATTTTTTTCACTATCAAACAATTGTTCAGCTAGACTTTTAGCAACTTCTGTTTTTCCAACACCTGTTGGTCCAAGAAATAAGAATGAACCAATTGGTCGATTTTCATCATTAATTCCTGCTCTTGATCTAAGTATAGCATCACTTACTTTACTAATAGCCTCATCTTGTCCAATCACTCTTTGTCGTAAAGTCTCGTCTAAATGTAGCAGCTTTTCCCTTTCAGACTCCATAAGCTTATTCATTGGAATACCAGTCCATCTTGCAATGACCTCACTGACTGTATCTACTGAGACTTTTTCTTGTAATAATGATTCTGGAGAATCCTTTGATTGAAGTTCTGCAATTTCTTTATGAATCTTTGGTAATGTTTCATATTTGATTTGAGATGCTAATTCTAAATTTCCTTCAGTCTCATATTTGTCTCTTAATGCCTCATATTTCACTTTTTGATCCTTCAAGTCTTTTAAATGATCTAAAGCTTTTTTCTCATCTTTCCATTGGTCACTTAATCCTGTCATTTGTTCATTTAAAGAAGCAATACGACTTTTAATTTCTTCTAATCGTTTCTCATTATCTTCATTTTTATCTTCTTTTTCAATAGAAATACGTTCCATTTCTAATCTGTTTTTTTCTCTTGTAATGACATCCAATTCTTCTGGTAGAGAATCAATTTCCATACGTACACTTGCACAAGCCTCATCAATAAGATCAATCGCTTTATCTGGCAAAAAACGATCAGTAATATATCTTTGTGACATATGAACAGCTCCTACAATTGCATTATCCATAATCTGTACACCATGATGTGATTCAAAACTATCTTTTAAACCACGTAAAATAGCAATTGTATCATCACTATCTGGCTCTGATACTTGAACTTTTTGAAAACGTCTTTCTAAAGCCGCATCTTTTTCAATATACATACGATATTCATCTAATGTTGTTGCTCCAATACAATGAAGTTCTCCTCTAGCAAGCATTGGCTTTAATAAATTGGCTGCATCCATAGCACCATCAGTTTTTCCAGCACCAACAAGTTGATGAATCTCATCAATAAATAAAATAATTTGTCCTTCTGCCTTTTTAATTTCTTGTAAAACTGCCTTCAATCTTTCTTCAAATTCGCCACGATATTTTGCTCCAGCAACCAATGCTCCTAAATCCAATTCATATAAAACTTTATTTTGTAAGCTGACTGGAACATCATTTTTAAAAATCCTCCATGCCAAACCTTCAACAATTGCTGTTTTTCCAACACCTGGTTCACCAATTAAAATAGGATTGTTTTTTGTTTTACGTGACAAAATTTGAATGACCCTTCTTATTTCTTCATCTCTACCAATAACAGGATCTAATTTTCCATCCCTCACATCTTCAATTAAATTACGTCCATACTTTGTTAAAACTTCATATTGATTTTCTGGGTTAGGATTATCCACTGTATGATCACCTCTCATATCTTTAATAATTTTTTCAATTTCATTTTTATTCAAATGATATCTTTGAATCAATTCTTGAACAAAAGAACTTTGTATTTCAAATAATGCCATAATAAAATGTTCTACACTCATATACTCATCTTTATATTGATTCATGATACTTTGTGCTTTCAATAATAATTGATTCAAATCATATGATATTCTTATTTGACTTTCGTCTATTCCTTGAATAACTGGTTTTTGATTTTTTTTATTCTCTAAAAAATATTTGAAATCATTCATATCCACATTGACTTTTAATAAAGTCCGATAAAATATTCCACTTTGATCTTCCATAAGAGCTAACAATATATCTTCAATATCTACAACCTGACATGATATTGCTAGCACTTCTTGAAAAGCTTTTTGAAAAGCTTGTTGCATAGCCATTGTCCATTTTTCTATATTCATATTCTCACTCCTTTAGCACTCTTTTTATCTAAGTGC
>CATOPA010000070.1 GCA_951801965.1 uncultured Erysipelotrichaceae bacterium
GTCTAAATGTTCCTCCTTCTAAAATTAATGCCCCCATTTTTTCCTCCTATGCTTGTTTATCATAGGCCAATCTTTTGAACTCGATATGAACCTACAATAAGTATACACCTTTTTATATATATCAAACCTATTGAAACCACTTTTGTGACTCTAAGGAATTGATATCAACAATTTTATAAAAATACTCTTTTTGATCCATCTCTCCCCTTGTTAATGTTTCTGCAATTTCACCATCTTTAATATAAATAAGTTTTTTTGAATAACTCGCTATCATAGAATCATGAGTCACCATCAAAACAGAAATTCCTTCTTCATTTAATTGATGAAACAATTCTAACAGTTCATGCGAATGATGACTATCAAGATTCCCCGTAGGTTCATCTGCAACAATCAATTTTGGTTTTGTAACAAGTGCCCTTGCGATAGCAACCTTTTGTCTCTGTCCTCCAGAACATTCACTTGGATATTTTTCTAAGAGTGATTCAATATGTAACTTTTTTACAATCTCTTGAACCCTTATTTCAATATCTTTCAAAGATTGATTTGCTAAAGTTAAAGGTACTGCAATATTCTCATAAATTGTTAAAGAATCTAAAAGATTGAACTCTTGAAAAATAAAACCAAGATTTTGATAACGAAAACGTGCTATTTCATTTTCACTCATTGTTCTTATTTCAGTCCCATTAATATAAACATTTCCTTTTGTTGGGGTATCAATTGTTGATAAAACATTAATAAAAGTAGACTTTCCACTTCCACTTGGTCCCATCACACAAATAAAATCTCCTTCATACATCTTTAAGTCTATATTTTTCAATGCAGTCACAGGATTTGATGACTCAAGTCCATATATTTTTGTGACTTGATGAGCATATAAAATTTCTTTATTCATATTCTTTCTTCTCCTTTATCAAAAAATATAACGCAGACTTTTTATAAAAAATATAAGTCAGCCATGCTGTCACAATAATCAATAAAATCTGTCCACCTAAAGTTCCTATTATCATGGATATCGTCATATACTGAAATGCTTTCAAAAAAATAACAATCATAAAAATTAGTGGTAAACCAATAAAAAAAAGATAATAATATAAAATTTCTTGTTGAATAATTTTTACAAGCTGGGTATAAGAATAACCCATTTTATATAAATGATGGAATGCTGATTTTCTCATATTGACTTCCATAAGATATCTATAAATAAGACTTGCAAGCAAAAGGAAAAGAATCACTATAAATCCAATAATTGAAACAATCCATTCTCTTGGATTATTTTGACAAATGGTCAAAACGCAAATCATAAGACATCCAAAAAAATCATATAGCATCATTAATAGAACAGATCTTCTTAAAGAATAATAAAGATGAGATAATGAAATAATTTTCAAAGGATTTTTCATATATTTTCTTCTTTTTAATGATAGAAGAAATTTTTCTAAATAATACTTGATAATTCCACTTAATCCTAAAAGACTGATGCCACATGCTGTCAAAACACCTCCTATAGAAAACTTCGCACTTAACAGCATAACCAGTCCAAAACAATATAATCCAATATAAATAAATGAAGGAAAACGAATTAAACGTATATCCTCTTTTGAATTTTTCTTTTCTTGTGTTAACATATATGAAATATCTTTACGATAAACAAATCCTGAAGCGTAAATCAATTGTGCTATAAGAATTGCCAATAAACAATATAAAGTATGCCAATAAGCTTGAATTGGTAAATAAAAAAATGGAATAGAATAAGATAGATATTGATAAATGCAATTATTAACACCAATAGCTAACAGGCTTCCTAAAAAACTCCCTAAAAGAAACGCCACTAAACTCATCACAATATTCTGATAAAACAAATATAATGTAATATCTATAAAACGAGAACCAGACATTGTCATAATGGCTATTTCCTTTGTCTTTTTTGAAATATAAAAGTTATTTGCAAAAATAATCATAAAAGCACAAAAAGCAATAACAATAAGTGAGAGCACAGACGAAAAGTGAATATTTTGTGCATTAATGATATCTTGATCAAATTGTTTCATTAAATATGAATGATCTATAATATTAAAAAACAAAAAAGCAATCGCTATTGTTAGAGTAAGAATCATCATATAAATAATACTCTCTCTTACTTCTTTTTTTAACATTTTCAAAGAAAAATAAAATGTACCCATAAACATCTCCCTAAAATGAAAAAGGAACTTTAAAATAAAATTCCCCGTTTCTTCTTTTATTCTTTTATCGCTTCTAAACAATCATCAAAAATCTTTTGAGCATTGAAATTCACAAAATCTTCATCCTTAATTAAGATAACCTTTTTATCTGGATGTGCATTTTTAATTTTTTCAAAAGATCCTTTTAATTGTGGTTCAATCAAAACAACATCAGCTAAATCAATTGAATACTCAACAGCAATCTCAGATGCAGACCAAATTGTTGCATCAACTCTTTTACGTGAAGCAGCATCTTTCAATTTTGATGAGAATAATGTAGATGTTACCCCCGCTAAACAACATAATAAAATTTTCATAATCTACCTTCTTTCCTTGATATTATTTTAGCATATCTTAGTAATGATTTCCATCATTTTTTATAAACACTTTCATAAACAAAAAAACACCCTCAGGTGTTTATTTGCTTAATGCTTTTTTAGCAGTATTAACAATTGCTGTAAATCCTTTTGGATCAGCAATAGCAATTTCAGATAACATTTTTCTATTGATATCAACATTTGCTAATTTTAATCCATGCATAAGTTGTGAATAAGAGATATCATTCATTCTTGCAGCAGCATTGATACGTGCAATCCATAATTTTCTCATTTCACGTTTTAAATTTCTTCTATCTCTATAAGCATATGCATATGAATGCATAACTTGTTCATGAGCTGTTTTATATAATGTATGTTTTGAACCAAAATATCCTTTGGCTAATTTTAAGATTTTCTTTCTTCTACGTCTTGTCGTATATCCACCTTTAACTCTTGCCATCTTTCTTTCCTCCTATTCAAAATTATCCTTGTAATCTAGACTTAATTCTCTTCATATCTGAAGGGTGTACTAAAGTCGCTTTTGCTAAATGTTTCTTTTGTTTATGAGTTTTGTTGTGAGATAAGTGTGAAACATAAGCATGACCACGTTTATATTTTCCTGTTCCTGTTCTTTTTAAACGTTTCTTAAGACCACTATGTGATTTCATTTTTGGCATAATTCTGTCCTCCTGTTATTTTTTCTTTGGTGCTAATATAGCTGTTAATGTTCGTCCTTCTAATTTTGCAGGTTTTTCAACAACACAATAATCTGCACATTCAGCAACGAAATCATCGAGTATTTTTTGACCAATATCAATGTGAGCGAGCTGTCTTCCTCTAAAACGCACTGCAATCTTTACTTTATCTCCTGATTCCAGCCATTTTAATGTTCTTTTCAATTTTACATTCTTATCATGAACGTCAATTGTTGGAGACAGTTGTGTTTCCTTTAAAGAAACAACTTTAGAATTTTTCTTCATTTCTTTTTGTTTTTTCTGTTGTTCAAAACGATACTTTCCATAATCCATGATACGGCATACTGGAGTCTTAGCTTTTGGAGCAACACATACTAAATCAAGATTTGCATCAAACGCAGTATTGATTGCAGCATTACGTGCCATAACTCCCAATTGATCACCGTTTTGATCAATAACCAAAACTTCTTTAAAACGAATTTTTTCATTCACCAAGTCATCATTTGATTGGTTATTATACTTGCTAATAATAGCCACCTCCCATAAAATTCATTTTGTAGTACAAATAAAAAGTGAGTACATAAGCACCCACTGAACTGACATTAAGATAGTTGCATCTTAGTGACATTTGCCTAGCGTTATAGACACTCAGGCGAGAAGCAGGCACTTCTTCTTTCCACTACTTTTCATTTACTGGTATATCTTAACGAATTTCATTGCATATGTCAATGTTTTTTCATTAATTTTTCAAAAGAATCTGGTATTTGTGCATGAAATTCCATTTTTTCTAATGTTATAGGATGACGAAATGCAAAAACATGAGCATGTAAACCTAGTCTTTTTATTGGATTGGTTTTTGAACCATATTTTTGATCACCAATAATAGGATGATGCAAAGAAGAAAGATGAACACGTATCTGGTTTTTTCGTCCTGTATCTAAGTTAATTTCTAACATACTACACTGTTTGCATGTTTTTATTTGCTTATAATGAGTAATCGCTCTTTTCCCATTTTTTTGACTTGTTACATAAACATTTTGGGTCTTAGATTCAGCCAAATAGTTATCAATTGTTCCAGAGGGTTTCTTCATTTGTCCTTCAACAATCGCAATATATCCCCTTTTATAGACATATTTATTCCAATGATGTGTCAATAAATCATAGAGTTTTTTATTTTTTACAAACATCAAAACACCTGATGTATATTGATCCAAGCGATGAACCAAGTAAACATCTTCTTTTTTTGACATCAAATATTGTTTAACCATATAATAAGCTGTTTTTTCTTTTTCTTGGTTTGTTTGTTCACTCAGCAAACCACATGGTTTATTAATAACAATCATATCTTTATCTTCATAAAGAATCTCTAGTGGTGTTGCCTTTTGCTTACGAATTTCCACAATTTGTCCTACACTTAAATGATATGCATAATATGTTTCTATATTCCCATCAATATAAACATTTTTGTATTTTAATATATTTTTAATATCATTTCTTTTTTTACCAGTTTTTTCTATAAGAAATGTCATTAATGTTGTTGGAGTATCTACTTTATATTTCATTTATAATCTCCTCAATGTGTTGATTCACACTTTCTTTTAAATATTCTTTACCACACTTTAATGCATGAGATAAAGGAATGTCTCTTGGTGAAATTTCAAATATACCAGAAAAACCAAGCTGTTTTAAGATATCTTTATCTTCTACTTTTCCAGCAAAGGCATAGACCTTTTTATGATACTTCTGTGCCAATTTCAAAACACCATAAGGTGTTTTTCCATATTGTGTTTGGGCATCTATTTTTCCTTCACCAACAATAACACAATCACAAGATGATATTTTTTCTTCCAAAGAAAGAACTTTTGCAACGACTTCAAACCCTGGTAAAAGCTGCCCATTTGCAAAAGAAATCAATGCATATCCCAATCCTCCTGCTGCTCCAGCACCAGAAATATAACGATAATCATAGTGATGCTTCTCATCACATAATTGAGCATATCTTTTCATATCATTATCTACTGATTCAATTTCATGTTTCAATAATCCTTTTTGTGGTCCATAGATAGCTGTCGCTCCTTTTTCTCCACACAAGGGATTATCAACATCACACACGCCAATAATCTCAATCTCTTGTAATCTTTTATCTAAATGAGTCTCATCAATATAACAAATATCCTTTAATCCATCCATTGTCCATTGAACTTGATGAAAAGAGTTATCTAAAAAAGAAACGCCTAAAGCCAAAAGCATGCCTATTCCTCCATCGTTTGTTGCACTTCCACCTAAACAAATCATCAATTTACGACTTCCATGATCTAAAGCATGTTTCATCAATTGACCTAATCCATAAGTTGTTGTTTGATGAGGATTCTTTTGTGAATCATTTAATAATTCTAAACCACATACCTTTGCACACTCTATAATAGCAATATCATCAACATAGCCAATAGGTGCTTTTATATCTAAAAATAATGGACCTTTAACCACATAATAACGCATTTCACCATTCATTGCATGAATAAGTGTTTCTAAAGTTCCTTCACCACCATCTGATAGAGGACACAATAAAGTTTCTACTGATGAACAATACTGATGTATTCCCTCTTCTATCGCAACAGCTGCTTCACATGCTGTCATACTCTCTTTAAATGAATCTGGGGCAATAATGAATTTCATAATCTTCCTCCAAAAAAAGAGTAGTTAAACTACTCTAAAATATGTGCTGAAAATCTTATAACAAAGGCATGAACAAAGATTTCTATAAATATAGCCATCCACATTGTAAAGGCAGGAATAGAAAATGCCATAATAATAACAATGATTTTCATAATAATTGTAAAAATATTACTAAAAATAGCAGTTGTACGGATTTGGCGAGCAATTGAAAAAGTTTCATAAACTTTACTTAATGAAGCATCTGCCAAAACAATATCACTATTTTCAACAACTTTAGAGTCTGCAAGCCCTCCTCTAGAAATACCAACAAAACTCTTTTGTAATAATTGAATATCTTTAAAGCTATCTCCAATATACACAATTGGTCCAATCAAAGAATCCATTTTTTCTAACTTCTCTTCTACAGATAAGTAATTATAAATTGTATATTGGTCATCCTCTAAAGCCACAGGTCCATCATTAAAAATAACAAGAATTTTTCCCATATGAGATAATCTTTTAAAAAGTTCTAATTCTTCCTCTGTCACTTCCTGTCCATCAAAACGATCATAAACAATTGTTTCTGTAGCATTTACAGAATCTAGACCTAATGTAGATTCGATCAATATTCCCTCTTGAAAAGCTTTCGCAAATCCTGCTAAAACACCCAAAGAAGTTGACTGATGACTAGATAAAGAGCCTGACGCAATAAGTAAAATAGCTCCAACATGAATAAACTTACCATAATTCTTAAAATCAATAATTGGCAAAACAACACTTAAGAAAAAACCAAATATCATCATAAGTGGTGTATAAAAGCGTGCAAGAATATGTGAATATTTTTCCATTTTTGATTCATATACAGGAGCAGTACTCGCAATATTCAGTAATTTTGCAAAGTTAGAACTTTCATAAGTTTTGGTAATAGAAATATAAATATCTTCCTTAACATTCACATCACCACTATGAACCTTATCACCAACATTCACATCCAACAAATCATATGTACTTGTATTCATATATGTATTGATTTGTGATTGTCCTTGAACAATATTTCCAGGCATTGGAATAGTCTGCCCTGCAGGAATTTTTAAAATATCTTTTAATTCAAAATCATAAAGTGAAATAGTCTTTTCAACACCATCAAGAACCTTTATCCCCTGTTCAGGTCTTTCAACTGCTTCATCAATTTTTTCTAGTGTTCTCTTTAACACCTCATTCAATAAAGGTGTAATCAATTGATAAACAACAGCAGCAATACATGTTTCAATGTATGCTTGAGAAATAATCCCCATAATAAGAGCACACATCACTAATATTTCTTCTTTCAAAAAATGAAATTGCTTAATATGATCCCAACACTTTTTCATCAGCTTTTCACAAAGTGTTATCATCACACATAACCACCAAATTGTTGTCATTTGTGTTTGATCCTTAGATGAAATTAATGCTAAAGATAAAAACACAACAGTCAGTGCAATACGTATATAAGTATATAAATATTTTTCATTAAAAACATCTTGAGAACGAATCGGTTTACGATGTTCAACAATTTCCATAGAAGGATTAATTTTAAACAATTCTTTTCTTAAGTAACTTAAAACATCTCGAGATGAAGATGTTAACATGAGTATCTTATTTTGGGCATCATATTCAATATTCTGATATCTTGAATGATTTTCTATATTTTGAATTAAAACATAAACATCATTCTCTACAACAATATTTTTAAACATAAAATAATGTTTTTTTTCTTTGTTTGTATAGTCATATTGACGTTTTTGTCCACTATCCATAACTTCCTTCACAACAAAGTTCTTGTTTGTTCCCTGAATAAGACTAATGAGTGGTTCTATATCAATAC
Source organism: uncultured Erysipelotrichaceae bacterium (assembly GCA_951801965.1). Taxonomy (GTDB): domain Bacteria; phylum Bacillota_I; class Bacilli_A; order Erysipelotrichales; family Coprobacillaceae; genus CATOPA01. The sequence continues at coordinate 7,751 of CATOPA010000070.1, forward strand.
AACAAAATACGATTGTTTCTTGGCTAATTTTGATATGAGATACTTGTTCTATATCATTTAAAGTTATACTCATTTGATTTAATTCATCTATGGATTGAATATGAGATATTTCAAATGTTTTTTTCTCCAAAACGATCATCCTCTCTACTTCCAAATCATCATAACATATTTTTATAAGAATTGAAATTATTTTCAACATTTCTCGACATATCTACTTTTTTTCATGGAAATGATGTTTAACCAATTTAAAATGTTCTTTAAACTCAACCTCACTACAGCTTAAAGCAAATTCTTCACCATAAATTTTATAATAATTGGCTTCTGTGTCACTTGTTCTTATCATGCAAGGATAAACTTTTTTAAATTCAAAAATAACTTCTTCTTGCTTATTAATAATCATTGTCATTTCTTCTATACAACGACAATAACATCGTTTTCCTTCATTAGCCATAGTGACACCTCCTTTATTTATTCTATCATGTTTTCTATGAACAAAAAAGCATTTCAATAACAATAAAAGAAAAAGACGGTTCCCCGTCTAAACACTTTCTTGAGTTTCTGCAAAAAGAATAGCTTTGAGTTTTTCCTCAATTTCTGCCATAATTTCAGGATGCTCTGCTAAAAAGACCTTTACGTTTTCTCTACCCTGTCCAATTTTTTCGCCTTGGTAAGCATACCATGCTCCTGACTTATCAATAATTTGATTTTCAACAGAAAGATCTATAACTTCTCCATCTCTTGCAATCCCCTTACCATAAATGATATCAACACTTGTTGATTTGAAAGGTGGAGCAACTTTATTTTTAACAACCTTAATATTTGTTTTATTCCCAATAACTTCACTACCATTTTTAATTGCTTCACTACGCTTGATTTCTATTCTTATTGAAGAATAAAACTTTAATGCTCGTCCACCAGTTGTTGTTTCAGGATTTCCATACATAACACCAATTTTTTCTCTTAACTGATTAATAAAAATAACTGTACAAGATGTTTTATTCATCAATCCAGATAATCGTCTCATTGCTTTAGACATCATACGTGCCTGCAAGCCCACAGAATTATCACTGATTTCACCATCTAATTCTACTTGTGGTACAAGAGCTGCAACAGAGTCTACAACAACCAAATCAATAGCATTACTTTTTACAAGTGTCTCTGCAATTGCTAGACCTTGTTCTCCACTATCTGGCTGAGATAAAATCAACTCATCAACATTTACTCCAAGATTTTTAGCATAAATTGGATCAATAGCATGTTCAGCATCAATAAAAGCTGCACGTCCTCCTTGTTTTTGAATCTCAGCAATAGCATGAAGTGTTAATGTTGTCTTCCCACTTGATTCAGGTCCATAAATTTCAATAATACGTCCTTTAGGATAACCACCAATACCTAAAGCAACATCAAGTGTTAATGATCCTGTTGGAATCACATCAACATCCACAGCAACACGATCACCCAATTTCATAACAGCACCCTTACCAAATTGTTTTTCAATTTGAATAATAGCATCTGATAAAGCTTTTTCTTTTTTATCTTCAACATTGTCTACTTTCTTTGTTTTTCTTTCTGCCATAAGTTTTTCCCTCCCTACTTATTATATACACTTTTTTTCATCATTTTTCTTTTAATAGATGCAAAATTCTTTCAATTCCTTTAAAAATAGCTTGTGTTTTGATATCTTCACGTGTTCCAGATAATTCATAACGAAAAATATGAAGCAACCCTTGATAAGCTATACCAATAAAAATAAGTCCAACTGGTTTACCTTCCATAGCAGTTGGTCCAGCATTTCCAGTAAACGAAATGCAAAGATCACTTGCAAACATCTTTTGTCCTTGAACAGCCATTAATCCAGCAACTTCTTGAGAAACAACACCATATTGTTCAATAATATTTTCATCAATATGCAAAACATCTCTTTTAATACAAGTCTGATAGCTCACAAGACTCCCTTTATAAACCGCTGAAATCCCACTAATACTTCCAATCATATTAGCAAAACCACCAACAGTAAAGCTTTCAACACTACTGATAGATATTTTATGATCAATTAAATAATTTGCTAATTCATCCATTTACATACTCTCCATTATATATTGCTTATTCTTTACAAAATAATCAATACCACTCACTACTGAAATCATTGTAGCAATCCATATCATAATATCCCCCATAGGAATACCAATAGCACTAAAAATAACATTATTCAATAACAAAATACAAATTGCAACCATCTGTGTCACTGTCTTTGCCTTACCAAGCGGACTCGCTGCTAAAACAATGTTTTTTTGACTTGCAATCAAACGAATAGCATCAACAATGGTATCTCTTGAAATCATAATAATAGGAATAATGATAGAAATATCACGAGAAAATACAAGCAAAAGTAAAGCAGAATTCACTATAAGCTTATCTGCAATAGGATCAATAAACTTTCCAAAAGTTGTTACTAAATTGTTTTTTCTTGCTAGATATCCATCTAAATAATCTGTTAATGAAGCAAACAAAAAGATAAAAAACAAGATAAAATCTAATAAAGAAAGCTGAGTAGAACAAACATCAAAAGTAGGCATCGAAATGCCTAACATTTGATAAGGTATTAAATATAAAATAACAAATAATGGGACACAAAACAAACGCATAATCGTTAATTTATTTGGTAAATTCATACTATTCTTTATCTAAATATATATGAAGTTCACAAATACCAGGCTGAGAGTCTTCCTCAGTTAATGGTAGTAGCTGATCATTAATATAATAT
>CATOPA010000071.1 GCA_951801965.1 uncultured Erysipelotrichaceae bacterium
CCCATATAAAGCTTGGGTGAATATCATGTATGGATGTAATAAATTTTGTACTTATTGTATAGTTCCATATACAAGAGGTAAAGAAAGATCTCGTTTAAAGGAAGATATTATTGCTGAAATCAATGAATTGAAAGAAGCAGGATATAAAGAAGTGACTTTGCTTGGTCAAAATGTTAATTCATATGGAAAAGATACTTATGATGATTATCATTTTGCATCTTTATTAGAAGATGTTGCAAAAACAGGAATACCACGTATTCGCTTTACAACAAGTCATCCATGGGATTTTAGTGATGATATGATAGATATGATTGCTAAGTATGATAATATCATGCCAGCCATTCATTTACCTGTTCAATCTGGAAATACTGATGTTTTAAAACGAATGGGACGTCGTTATACAAGAGAACAGTATTTAACATTATTTGATAAAATTAAAACAAAAATTCCAGATTGTACAATAACAACTGATATCATTGTAGGTTTTCCACAAGAAAGTGAAGAACAGTTTGAAGAAACATTGTCATTATACGATTATTGTGAATATGATTTGGCTTATACGTTTATTTATTCGCCTCGTGAAGGAACACCTGCTGCGAGAATGGAAGATGATATTGATATTCATACCAAAGAGAAACGTTTATATCGTTTAAATGATTTGGTAAATGAAAAAGCATTAAAACAAAATCAAAAATACCTAAATCAGGTTGTAGAAGTTTTGGTTGAAGGATTTTCTAAGAAAGATGATGAGATGTTAACTGGGTATACTGCTCATCAAAAATTAATTAATTTTAAAGGACATAAAGAACACATTGGTCAAATTGTTAAAGTGAAAGTGACTGAAGTCAAAACTTGGGCATTAAAAGGTGAAGAAATTGAATAACGAAATAAAAGAAAAAGCCCAATTACTTAATCAATGGATTTTACAGCAAGACGTTGTTTTAGAATTTAAAAGATACGAATCTCTTTTGAAAAAAAATCCTCAACTTCGTACTTTAGAAGAAGAGCTTAAACAGCTTCAAAAAGAGATTGTACAAAAAAAACATCAAAAATTGTATTGCGATGATACTATTCAAGAGTATCAAATAAAAAAGCAATTGTTTGATGAAAATCCAATTATACATAATTATTTATTGTATAAACAAGAAGTCAATGACCTTCTTTATCAAATTCAAAATGATATTCATACACAATTAAAGAAAAAGATTGACTAAATGAAGAAAAATCTATATAATTCTTAAATAAAATACAATAATGGACAGAAAAGGAGAGAAAATATGGCGTATTTTTTTAGTGAACCATCACATACATTCAATGAATATTTGTTAGTACCAGGTTACTCAAGTTCTGAGTGTCAACCTCAAAATGTAAGTTTAAAAACACCATTAGTTAAATTCAAAAAAGGGGAAGAACCAGCGTTATCATTAAATATTCCACTTGTATCAGCAATCATGCAATCAGTGTCTAATGATACTATGGCTGTTGCTTTAGCAAAAGAAGGTGGAGTTTCGTTTATTTATGGTTCTCAAACAATAGAAGCACAAGCAGAAATGGTAAGAAAAGTGAAGGCTTATAAGGCTGGTTTTGTGACAAGTGATTCAAATCTTTCACCAAATCAGACATTAAGAGACGTTATTGCTTTAAAAGAAAAAACAGGACATTCAACAATGGCAGTAACTGTTGATGGAAGTACTCATGGGAAATTAGTAGGTATTGTCACAGGACGTGATTATAGAGTATCACGTATGGATTTAGATACACCTGTTTCTCAGTTTATGACTCCTTTTGAAAAATTGATTACAGCAAAAAGTGGTATTTCATTAAAAGAAGCAAACGATATCATTTGGGACAATAAGTTAAACTCATTACCAATTATCGATGAAAATCAATGTATTGAATCATTTGTTTTTAGAAAAGACTACGAATCAAAAAAATCAAATCCAAACGAATTATTAGATGCATCAAAACGTTATGTTGTTGGTGCTGGTATTAATACAAGAGATTATGCACAGAGAGTTCCTGCTTTAGTTGAGGCAGGTGTCGATGTTTTATGTATTGATTCAAGTGAAGGATTTAGTGAATGGCAAAAGTTAACAATTGATTGGATTAGAGAACATTATGGAGATAGTGTAAAAGTCGGAGCTGGAAATGTTGTTGATGAAGAAGGATTCAGATTTTTAGCAGAGGCTGGTGCTGATTTTATTAAGATTGGTATCGGTGGAGGATCTATCTGTATCACTCGTGAACAAAAAGGTATTGGTCGAGGACAAGCAACTGCAACAATTGAAGTTGCTAAAGCAAGAGATGAATATTACAAAGAAACAGGTATTTATATCCCTATTTGTAGTGATGGTGGAATTGTTCATGACTATCATATGACTTTGGCTTTGGCAATGGGAAGTGACTTTATTATGTTAGGAAGATATTTCTCTCGTTTTGATGAATCACCTACAAATAAGGTCATTATCAATGGTCAATATATGAAAGAATACTGGGGAGAAGGAAGCGCTCGTGCAAGAAACTGGCAACGCTATGACCTTGGTGGAGAAGGAAAATTATCTTTTGAAGAAGGTGTTGACTCATATGTTCCATATGCTGGACCTTTAAAAGATAATGTTGCATTATCATTATCAAAAATAAAACATACAATGTGTAACTGTGGTGCTTTAACAATTCCTGAACTTCAACAAAAGGCAAAAATTACTCTTGTTTCTTCAACAAGTATTGTTGAAGGTGGAGCTCATGATGTTGTTCTTAAAGATTCAACACCATCACATAATCAATAATATATTTTAAGAGCTTGTAAAAACGAGCTCTTTTATTGTATTAAAATGAAAAAGCCTACATATAGTATATAGAGGTGGATTTATGAGTAATAACATTAGAGAGATATATACAAAAGCTATTGTGGCAAAAGGAAAAAAGTTATCTAAAAATACTTATACTTTAACTTTAGCAAATTGTCCTAATGATATTTTAGGGTGCTGGATCACAAATCATCATTTTGAAGCAGCTATCAAGAATAGAATTCCTAAAATTGTAGGTACCTTTGATGTACATGTCTGGTACAGTTGCCATGATGAAATGGATTCAATTGTTGAAAAGCATCAGATCACTTATATTGATGATATGCAAGTCACAAAAAAGGAAAACAGAGAGTTTGAAGCAGATGATCAAGTGAAAGGACGCTGTTTAGAAAAACCTAAGTGTTTATCAGCAAATCATGATCAACAAATTGCAACAATTGAAATTGAAAAAGAAATGCAAATAGAAATTAGTGGAGAAACATGTATTAAGGTGGAAGTGAAAAATGAGGCAGAAGTTTGGGATGAGTTTGATGATATAGAGATCAATCCAAACTTCATTAAGTGAATTCCTTTTTGAAAGGAATTCTTTTCTTTATTTGTCAAATTGTGTTATAATATCAAGGCTATAAGGAGTTGATACAATGAAACAAAAATATTCACCAATGATGATGCAATATTTAAAAATTAAAGAGGAAAATAAAGATGCTATTGTGATGTTTAGACTAGGGGATTTTTATGAAATGTTTTTTGAAGATGCTATTGTTACATCAAAAGCATTAGACTTGGCACTTACTGGAAAAAATGCTGGTGCCAAAGAGAGAGTTCCAATGTGTGGAGTTCCATTTCATTCAGTGAGTGGTTATATTCAAAAGTTGATTGATTTAGGGCATAAAGTTGCGATTGTAGAACAATTATCAGATCCAAGCAAGAAAGGGATTGTTGAACGAGGAGTTGTACAAATTATTACACCTGGGACAATTATGGATAATTCATTAAATGAAAAAAGAAATAACTATATTGGTGCTTTAGGTGTTTTTGACTTTCAATATACTTTAGCATATTGTGATATTTCTACAGGTGAATTTTATGTTGTCAATTTTGAAAAAAAGGAACATCTTTTAAAGAATATGATTGATTCTTTAGCGTTGAAAGAAATTGTTGTGAATGATTCTCAATTTTTATGTGATGAACATATTTTTGTTTCAGTATATCAAAATGATAAATTTAATGAAAAATATAAAAAGATTTTTGAAACAATTAAAGATATTAAACAAATAAAAATTTGTTCTTTATTGTTGAATTATATGATTGAAACTCAAAAAAGAGAACTTGAACACATTCAAACAATTCAAGAGGTGAAAACAGAGGACTATATTTATATGGATTCTTATACAAAGAAGTCATTAGAATTAGTTAAAAATCAAGAACATGAAGCTTATGGAACACTTCAATGGTTACTAGATGATACCAAATCTGCTATGGGAGGACGTTTATTAAGACAATGGATTGAAAGACCGTTAATTAATCAAGAAAAGATTGAAAGAAGAATGGATATTGTTGAAGTTCTTATTGAGAATTTTATTGAAAGAGAAACAATCAAAGATATCATTAATGATATTTATGATATAGAAAAATTAGCAGGACGTGTTGCTTTTGGAAATGTCAATGCAAGAGATCTCAAATGGATTGGAAGTTCATTAAAAGTGATACCAGAGCTGAAACATCAACTTTTGTCATTAGAAAATACTTATACAACGAAACTTGCTCAACAGCTAGTGGATTTAAGTCATATTACTGATTTGATTGATCAGGCTATTGTCGATAATCCTCCACTGGCTATTAAAGAAGGTGGTTTAATAAAAGATGGTTATCATAAAGAATTAGATGAACTACGTTATATCAGAGAAAATGGAAAGCAATGGTTAAGTGAATTTGAAGCAAAAGAAAGAGAAAGAACAGGTATCAAGGGTTTAAAGGTAGGTTATAATCGTGTATTTGGATATTATATTGAAGTGACAAAGAGTTACTTACCTTTAGTTAAAGATGAATTTGAATATACAAGAAAGCAAAGTATTTCTAATGCTGAAAGATTTGTAACTCCTCAGTTAAAAGAAATGGAAGCAAAAATATTAAGTGCAAATGATAAAATCATTTCTTTAGAGTATGAGCTATTTGTTCAAATCAGAGAATATATCAAAAAAGATGTTCATCTTATTCAAGATGTTGCAAATATTGTTGCACAAGTTGATGTCTATCGTTCATTGGCATCTATTGCTAGCCAGAATGGGTATGTAAGACCTCGTTTTAATCAGGAACATCGTATAGATATTGAAAATGGGCGCCATGGAGTTATTGAACAAGTGATTTCAAGAGAAAATTATGTATCAAATGATACACATATCTCATCCTCGCAACCAGTTTTATTAATTACAGGGCCAAATATGGGAGGAAAATCAACATATATGAGACAAGTTGCTTTGTTTGTGATTATGGCTCAGATTGGATCCTTTATTCCTTGTGACTCTGCTGATTTACCAGTTTTTGATCAGATTTTTACACGTATTGGAGCAAGTGATGATTTGATATCAGGACAGTCAACATTTATGGTTGAAATGTTAGAGGCAAATAATGCTTTAAGATATGCAACTGAAAATTCTTTGATTATTTTTGACGAAATAGGGCGAGGAACTGCGACATTTGATGGAATGGCTATTGCTCAAGCAATGATTGAATATATTGCAACAGAGCTAAAGTGTATTACATTATTTTCTACTCATTATCATGAATTGACAATGTTAGATGAAAAATTCGGTATACAAAATGTTCATGCCAGTGCATCTGTAGAAGGAGATCATATTGTCTTTTTGTACAAAATAAAGAATGGAAAAAGTCATCGTTCATATGGAATTAATGTCGCACAGCTTGCCAAACTACCTCAACAAGTCATAGAACGATCAAAAGTTATATTGAACTCATTAGAAAGTCAGAATGTTGAAAGAATTGTAAGTGAAACAGTTCAGCAACCTGTTATTGAAGAAAAAGAAAGTGAAATTGAAAAAGCATTATCTCTTCTTGATCCAATGACTCTTTCACCATTAGAAGCACTAAGTACTTTAATAGAATTAAAGAAAATGATATAAAGGAGTAAAGTATGGGAAAAATCAGACAATTAGATGAAGTCCTTTCAAATAAAATAGCCGCTGGAGAAGTCGTTGAAAGACCTTCAAGTGTTGTAAAAGAGTTGACAGAAAATAGTATTGATGCCTCTGCTTCACGAATAAGTATCTTTATAGAAGATGGAGGACTGCAGAAAATAAAAGTTGTTGATAATGGCGATGGAATGGAATTAGAAGATGCAAAGCTTTGCTTTTCTCGTCATGCGACAAGTAAGATTAAAGATGACCATGATTTGTTTAATATCATGACTCTTGGATTTCGTGGCGAAGCTATTCCATCTATTGCATCTATTAGTCATTTTGATTTAAGAACATCAACAGGCGAACAAGGTGTATTTGTGGAGTATGAATTTGGTAAATATAAAAATGAGGGAGTTTGTGATCTTCCAAAAGGGACACAAATAACAGTATCAAAGTTATTTCAAAATGTTCCAGCACGTTTGAAATATTTGAAATCAGTCAATAGTGAATTTGCGGCTATACATCAATATGTTGAACGTATTGCTTTAGCACATCCACACATTGCTATAAGTTTACATCATAATAACAAAATGATTTTTCAAACAAATGGAAAAGGACAATTATTAGAGGTAATTGCGGGAATGTATGGTATAGTAACAGCTAAAAATATGATTCCTCTTCAAGCAAGCAATGATGAATTTGAAATTCATGGATACATAAGCAAAATTGATACATCTCGTGCTTCAAAAAATAATATCATTACTTTAGTCAACCATCGCTTTGTTAAAAATTTAATGAGTATTGATGCAATTAACAGTGTATATCGTGCTTACTTAGCCGATAATCGTTATCCTATTGCTGTAATCAATATTGATGTTGACCCTTATTTGGTTGATGTGAATGTACATCCATCAAAATTAGAAGTTCGTTTTTCTAAAGAGTATGAATTAAGAGAGCTTATTCAAGAAGCAGTAGAACAGACATTAAAAAGCATTGATTTAAAATATCAAGTTAAAAATAAAATAACTGAAAGAGAAAAGTTTGTGCCCCAATTGGATCAAATAACTTTTGATTTAAAAGAACCTGAACCAGTCAGTATACCAAAGACGACTTATTCATCAGAAAAAGAAACAGTTGAGCTAAAAAAGAGAGAAGATACTCAGCCTTTTATTAAAGAAAATCAAGAAACTTATCAAGATCATCCAATCCAACAAGAAGTTATTCAAGAACGTCCAATGAAAGAAAAAATATATGCTAAGACACAAATTCATGGAACTTATCTTATTGGCGAGAATGAAAAGGGCATGTATATTGTTGATCAGCATGCTGCACAAGAAAGAATTAATTATGAATACTATAAAGATAAATTTTCGCATCTTGATTTAACAATGCAAGCTTTGATTGTACCTTTACAATTTGAGTATCCTATGAGTGAGTTTTTGATTTTAGAAGAAAGAAAAAATCTTTTGGAGCATGTTGGAATTTATTTAGAGGTTTTTGGAGAACATGGTTATATTTTAAGAAATCTTCCTTTATGGATGAAAAAAATTGATGAGAATGTTTTTGTTGAAGAGATGATTCAACAAGTGCTTCATAAAAACAAAGTTGATGTTGTTGAATTACAAGACCATGCTATTGCGACATTAAGCTGTAAGGCATCTTTAAAAGCGAATACATATTTATCACCAAATGATATGCAGACAATTTTTGATCGTTTGATGCGTTGTGAAAATCCATATGTTTGTCCTCATGGACGTCCTACAATTCTATTTTATAGCCATTATGAAATGGAAAAATTATTTAAGAGAGTTGTTTAGATGATGAAAGAAAAGGTCATTGTTATTGTAGGACCAACGAGTGTTGGAAAAACAAAAATGGGTGTAGAGCTCGCAAAAAGATTAAATGGAGAAATTATTAGTGGTGATTCTATGCAAATCTATAAGACAATGGATATTGGAACTGCTAAAGTGACTGAAGAAGAAAAAGAAGGCATTGTTCACCATTGTGTGAATATCTTAGAACCAATTGAGGAATACAGTGTAAAAGATTTTCAAGATACAGTGCGTGCTCAAATACAAGATATAACAAGCAGAGGAAAACAACCAATCATTGTTGGAGGAACAGGTCTATATATTAAAGCTGCTTTATATGATTACGAGTTTAATGAAACACAAGATAATCATGATGAATTTAGGGAAAAGTATAAAGATTATGATAATGAGCAGTTGTTCAATCACTTATTATCAATTGATCCAGAAAGTGCCAGAGAACTTCATCAAAATAATCGTCAAAGAGTTTTACGAGCTATTGAAATTTATGAACAAACTGGCCAAAAGAAGAGTGATATTCTAGCTTCTCAACAACATATTTGTTTATATAATGCTTACTTTGTGGGCTTAACATTAGATAGAGAAGTGTTATATGATAGGATTAATAAACGTGTTGATATTATGAAAGATAGAGGCTTAGAAAAAGAAGTGACTGATTTATATAGTCAAGGATTAAAAAGAACTCATCAAAGTATGAAAGCTATTGGATATAAAGAATGGTTTGATTATTTCGAAGGCTTAGTTGATAAAGATACTGTTTATGAGAATATCAAAAAACATTCTAGACAATATGCAAAAAGGCAATATACGTGGTTTAAAAATCAATTTGATGTTCATTGGTTTGAAGTGAATTTAGAATGTTTTGATGAAACAGTAGAAAAAGTTTTTTACGAAGTAACAAAAAAAGGAATTTGATTTCCTTTGTTTGTTACTTTTTTCTTTGATAAAGTTTTTTTAATTGACTTGTACGTCCATGTTTTAAAAGACGTCTGTAATTTTCAGCAAGTGCTTTTTCATAAGAACTTGTCATCCAAGGAATATAAAATTGTTCATTTTTTATTTGTTCGGGCAAGTATTGAATATATTCCCATAGTTCAGGCCTATTATAATCATATTTTTCATCCTCTGCTAAACCAACAGGAGTCAATCTTAAGTATTTAGGGGCTTTATAAGGATGAGTTGCTAGTGAAGATAATGCAGCATCAATAGCATTTTCTGATGATTTTGATTTTGGTGATAAACATAAATCAATAATAGTACATGCAAGAGGTATACGTGCTTCTGGAAAGCCAATTGTTTTAGCAGCTTGTAAAGCAATAACTGTTCTCATACAAGCATTAGGATTAGCAAGTCCAATATCTTCATAAGCTGTTGTAATTAAACGTCTTTCTAAAGATTCTATATCATTGGCTTCAATGAGCTTTGCTAAGTAATACATGGCACCATTTGGATCACTGCCTCGAATAGATTTTTGCAATCCACTTAATGTATCATAATACTGATCTTCATCTTTATCATATTGTACATTTGTTTTATGTAATGACTTTTGAATGATATCTAGTGTGATAAGAGAATCATCACAAAGAATACTGGCAGTTTCAAGACAGTTATATGCATAACGAATATCTCCACTACTTAATTTTGCAATTGTTTCTAAAACACCTTTTTCAACTTTGAATTCATTATTAAGTCCATTTTCATGTTGCAATGCTTTTGATAGCCCTAAAACAATATCTTCATCACAAAGAGGTTTGACTTCAATCATTTGACAACGCGAACGAATGGCAGGATTAATAGCATGATAAGGGTTTGCTGTAGTGCAGCCAATAACTATGAGTAATCCATTTTCGATGTGTGGTAAAAGATGGTCCTGTTTATCTTTATTTAGTCTATGAACTTCATCAATAATGACAAAGAGTTCACCGCTAAGTTTAGCTTCTTCTATGATGATATCCATCTCCTTTTTGTTTCCAGTAGAGGCATTAAAAATACGATATGGTATATTTAAATCATTAGCTAAAGCACTGGCCAAAGTTGTTTTGCCACAGCCAGGAGGACCGTATAAAATACATGACATGGGATGTTTCTTTTTTACGAATTGAGTAAAAATAGCTTTTTCTCCAATGATATGTTGTTGTCCTATAATATCTTTTAAAGATGAGGGACGCATTCTATATGCTAAAGTTGTTGACATAATATCTTTCCTTTTCATTTAAATTTGATATAATTATAGCATATTTTAAAATGAATAATAGGAGAAAATGATGAAAGTTGTTATACAAAGAGTTAAAGAAAGTTCTGTTGAAATTGATGGAAAGATTAATGGAAA
>CATOPA010000072.1 GCA_951801965.1 uncultured Erysipelotrichaceae bacterium
TTTATCATATCAATCCCCTACCTTTTGTTCTTTATTCTAACATAGTTTATATAAAATATCATTTTTTACAAATTTAGAAAATATTTCTATGAATAGAATAACATTTATGATATAAATATTAATCGAGGTGAAAAAATGAACGATATAGACATATTGGATTCAATCAACCAAATTGGTTATTTATTATTAAAGCATGGAGCTGAAATTTATCGTGTTGAAGAAAGTTTGAAACGAATGTGTGAAGGTTTTGGCTTTAAAAATATTGAAGTTTTTGCTATACCTTCTTATTATACATTATCCTTGACATTGCATGATGGAACTCTCTATCAGACATCAAAACGTTCTAGAAATAATCGTATCCATCTAGATCATCTTTATGAATTGAATCATCTTGTTAGAAAAATTAGTTGCCATGAACTCACATTAGCACAAATCCAGCAAGAAATAGATAAAATTCAATCACAGAAATTGAATTTACATCTTATTCTTATAGGATACATTATTTCTGCCTCTATGTTTTGTGTGTTCTTTGGTGGAGGTATCAGGGAATCTATCATTTCTGCACTTATTGGATTTGTTTTATATTTTGCTATTTATATGATGGAAAAAGTAGCTATCAATAGTATTGTCAGAACAATTATTGCAAGTATGATTCTTGCGACAATTGCTATTAGTGCATCTAAACTCCATTTGATTTCACACCTTCAATCAGTAATTACTGGTACATTGATGTTGCTTGTTCCTGGAATTGCTATTACAAATAGTTTAAGAGACATTATTGGTGGTGATTTTGTATCTGGCCTTTCACGTATGATTGAAGCTATTCTAACTGCTGCTTCTATCGCTATTGGTGTCGGTGTTATGATGATGTTTTTAGGAGGTTTATCATGAGTGCATGGATTCAATGTTTAGCCGCATTTGTAGGATGCTTTGGATTCACTTTTATCTTTCGTATTCATAAAAATATTCATTTTGGACTTATTGGAGCTGCTGTTGGAACATTTGGATGGATCATTTATTTGCAGACTGATTTTCTTCAAAATATATTTTTACAAAGCTTTCTTTCAATGCTTGTGGTTGCTTTATTAGCAGAAGCTTTAGCAAGGAAACTGAAGGCTCCTGCAACACTTTTCATTATTGTTGGATGTTTTCCTCTTGTTCCTGGAAGTGGTATTTATGATACAATGTTATATGCTGTGCAAGGTTATCAGGACTTATTCATGAACAGTTTTTTATCAACCATAGGTATTAGTATTTCTCTTGCTTTAGCTATCCTTGTTTCATCAACAATTTTACAAGTTTATAAAAGGATAAAAGAAAAGAATTATGCTTCTATAGAGTAGCATAATTCTTATTTTTTAACTTCTTAAATGTGCATTATATTCTTTTTCGACACTTTCTAAAATACGTGTCATTGTTTCTTGAATTGTTGCATCATCTAATGTTTTTGTAGCATCTTGAAGTGTCAAAGCAATAGCAACTGATTTTTTTCCTGCCTCAATATGCTCACCTTCATAAACATCAAAAATAAGTGCCTGTGTTACTAATCTTTTACTTGATTTTTGAATTGTACTGATGACATCATGTGTTGGAATATCTTTATCCATAACAAGAGCAATGTCTCTTGTAACTGCAGGATATTGTGGAATTGGTGCAAATTTTAATGCTTTTGTACGCATATTTAATAATACACTTAAATTTAATTCAGCAACATATGTTTCACCTTTTAAATCATACTTTTTAGCTTTTAAAGGATGAATTTGCCCAATGACACCAACAATGTCTTTACCCATCTTGATATAACCACTTCTACCTGGATGGAAATCTTTGTTGTCTGATTCTACCTTCACTAAAGAATAACGAGATTCTTCAATACATAATTTTTTGAACAATGTTTCTACTAATCCCTTGATGACATAGAAATCAACTTTTTGATGAATTCCAAGCCATGGTACACTATGATAAGTTCCATGACATGCTATTGCTAGAGTTGTGATTTCATCTTTAGCATAAGTGTTTGAAATTTCAAAGATACATACATCTTTATTTGCATGTGCTTGATTGTAATTAATCACTTGTAACAATGAAGGAATGACTGATTTTCTAGTGACACTTCTTTCTTCTCCTAAAGGTGACATTAATTTCACTTCTTCATCCATTGGATGGAATAAGTTAAAGTCATTGACTAATGTAGGAGATGTTAATGTATAAGTCAATGTTTCATGTAAGCCTAAATCTACTAAGACATCTCTTACAAATCTTTCATTAGCTTGCTTTGGTGTTAAAATACCTTTTGTCATCTCCATATAAGGTAACGTTGAAGGAATATTATCATATCCATACATTCTTGCAACTTCTTCAACTAAATCAGCAGCCATTGTTATATCATTACGATATGTCGGTACAACAACATTGAATGTTGTATCAGTTAAAGTATAAGTGAAACTTAAACGATCAAAAATATCAGCAATATCTTCAACAGCAATATTCATACCTAATAATCCATTGATTTTTTCTTGTGTCACAGAAACAACTTTTTCTTCTATATTAAGTTCAGTAGAAACTGTTTCATAGATTTCTTTAGCATCAGCTAATTGCACTAATAAATCTGCACAACGATCTAATACATGAAAACTGTTTGCAGTATTTAAAGCACTCTTAATAAAGTGCTGAGAAGCATCTGTTAACAAGTTTAAACGACGTGCAGTTGCTCTAAGAGTTGCTCCATCAAAAGTTGCTGCTTCAACAACGATATTAACTGTATTTTCATCAATTTTTGTATCATTTCCACCCATAACACCAGCTATACAACCAATACCATTGTCAGTTGAAACAATTAAATCTTCTGGTAAGATTTCATATTCTTTTTCATCTAATAAAACTTCTTTTTGATGAAATCCAGTTTTAATTGTGAATGTTTTATCTTTTAATTTATCATAGTCATACATATGGATAGGTTGACCTGTTTCAATCATCACATAGTTAGAAATATCTACAATATTGTTGATTGGCTTCACACCACTTGCAAGCAATGCATTTTGTAGCCATTTTGGTGATTCATAAGTTTTCACACCTTTAACTAATTTAGCACCAAAGAATGGACATAGTTCAGTTTCAACATGAACTTGAATATCACTCTTTAATTCATCATATTTTTTAATTTCTGGTAATTTTACTTTTCTATTTAATACAGCAGCCACTTCATAAGCTAATGAAGTCATAGCCATACAATCACTTCTGTTTGGTGTTAATCCAATTTCTAGGATTGTATCTTTTAAACCAATATATTCTAAAGCTTCTACTCCTATAGGCGCATTTTCATCTAAAACATGGATTCCCGCTTTATCTTCTTCTTTTAACAAACGTGCATCTAAACCTAATTCAGCAATTGAACAGATCATACCATTAGATTCAACACCACGCACTTTACTTTCTTTGATTTTAAATCCTTCACCTAAATTACATCCAGGTAATGCAACAATAACTTTTTGTCCAGCCGCAACATTAGGCGCACCACAAACAATTTGAATGATAACACCTTCTTCAACTTCAACTTGACAGATATTTAAATGATCACTATCTGGATGAAGAATACATTCTTTGACATAACCAACAACTAATTTATCCCCTCTTGCTAAATCATGCATACCTTCAACTTCTAAACCAACACGAGTGATGGCATCTGCTAAAGTGGCAGCATCTTGATCTTGAATATCAACATATTCATTTAATAACTTTAAACTTGCTTCCATTGTCTTACCCCTTTCTCGTAAATTGATTTAAGAATCTTAAATCATCATTATAGAATTCTCTGATGTTATCAATACCATATTTAAGCATTGCAACACGTTCAAGTCCAATCCCAAATGCAAATCCTTGGTAAACCGTACTATCAAATCCACACATTTCAAGGACACGAGGATTAACCATACCAGCACCCAAGATTTCAATCCATCCAGTATGTTTACACATTGGACACCCTTTACCTTCACAGTTATGACAGCTAATATCAACTTCAACACTTGGTTCAGTGAATGGGAAATAAGAAGGTCTTAAACGAATTTTTCTTTTTTCTCCAAACATCTTTTTAGCAAAAACTTCTAAAGTTCCTTTTAAGTCAGCCATTGTCACATTTTTATCAACAACTAAGCCTTCACATTGCATAAATTGATGAGAGTGTGTTGCATCATCATCATCTCTACGATATGTTTTTCCAGGGCAAATAACCTTGATAGGACCTTTTCCTTTAGCTGCCAATAATGTATGAGCTTGTACTGGTGAAGTATGAGTTCTCATTAATGTCTTTTCGTCAATATAAAATGTATCTTGCATATCTCTAGCTGGATGTCCTTGTGGCAAGTTCATTAATTCAAAATTAAAATGATCACTTTCTACTTCAGGTCCCTCAGCAACTTGATATCCCATACCTAAGAACAATTCTTCTAAATCATTTTTTACAACTGATAATGGATGTAAACTTCCTAATGGTAAAGCATTACTTGGTAAAGTAATATCAATATCTTCTTCAAGTAATTGAGCATTCATTTCAGCTTCTTCTAAAGCCTCTTTCTTTTCTTCAATAGATTGAGTAATTTCTTGTTTTACCTTATTAGAAACTTGCCCAAATGAAGCTCTTTCATCTTTTGACATATCTTTCATAGATTTCATTGCAGCTTGCATTAGTCCTTTTTTCCCTAAATAAAACACTCTTAAATCATTGAGTTCTTTTAATGTTGAAACTTCTTCAATTTGACTTAAAGCTTCATCTTTGATTTTTAATAATTCGTCCATATGTTTCCTCCTTAAATAAAAAATCGTTCCATATAGGAACGATTATAATCGCGGTACCATCCTAATTCATAACAATAGGTTATGCACTTTAGAAACTGTAACGTAGTTATACGGCGATGATTAGTCGCACTCCAAGGTGAATTCAATAAATGCATTGTAAGAAAACTCTCACCATATATTTTCTTCTCTGATACAAATTCTTTATCTACTTGTCCTTATCAACGTGTTTACCAAAATATTATAGCCAAATTTCATAACAAAAACAAGTCTTTTTTACTATCAATGAAAATGATACATCACAATAGAAGAAGCAATAGCTACATTTAATGATTCAATAGACTGAATAGGAATATATATGCATTCATCACATTGCTCTAAAATATCTTTATCAATGCCCTGCCCTTCATTGCCAGCAATAAAAGCCATTTTTTCCTGTTTTTCAAAAACATTGATATCTTTAGCCTTATATAAAGCAGTCCCATAGACTTTTACATCTTGAAGATGAAGTTTTTCAATAGCTAACGATAAGTCCATCATACAGATATTCATTTGAAACAATGCACCTTGTGTGGAACGAATCACTTTATCATTATATAAATCAACACAATCTAATGACATAATGATTTGATCATATCCAAAAGCCAGCGCTGTTCTTATCATTGTTCCAACATTTCCAGGATCTTGAACTCTATCCAATAATAAATATCTCTTTCCTTCTTTTACAATAGCATTATGATTTTGTTTTTGACAAACTCCCATAATAGGTTGTGGTGTTTTTGTGAAAGATAATTTATTCATAACATTTGAAGATACATAAAGTGTTTCTTCATCAAATTGTTCTTGTAAAGTTGTCACAATCATCTTTAAACATTTGTGTTTTCTCGCTTCTTCAACCAAATGATATCCCTCAATTAAAAATAACTGTCGTTCATCTCTGTATTTTTTTTGCTTTAATTTCATCAATTCTTTAATTGTTTCATTATTTAATGAAGTAATCATATATGTTTCTCCTTTAATCTTTTTATTCTCTGTTTATAATCTGGCATCCTTTTTTCTATCTCTTGATAAAATAAAGCAGAATGATTGGCTTGTAAAAAATGAGTCAATTCATGCACAATGACATAATCAATCAGATCTTTTTCTAGATGCACTAAAGAAAGATGAAAAGTCACTTTATTTTCATTATAAAAACAGCTTCCCCATCTTCCTTTATATTTTTTAATTTCAATTTTAGGCATATCCAAATCAAAATCATATGCTAAATAACCAATAATTTTCTCTTCAATATAACAATACAATATCTCCTTAAGATAGTCTTCAACACATTTTTCAATATGATGATGATATACATAAAGTTCTTGACCATGTCTTTGACATTTTTTCATTCCTATATCTCTTAAAACAAGAGAATACCTTTGCTGAAAGATATCTACAAATCCTTGATCTTTATAAAGTGCATAAGCTTCATAATTCTTTAATTGCGAAAGAAATTGAGAGGCATATTGCTCAATGCATTTTTCTATATATGAAAGTGGTGTAAAATACGGTGCACTCACAATCAATTTTCCTTGACGTACTTTCATACGTATTGATTTCATCTGTTTATATGTCAATTCATATTCAATTGTTTCATTTTTTATACAAATATCATGTTTTTCCATAAAACTCCTTGAATATTTTTCTTCAACTTTCCCATATTATATAAGAAAGGATGATGGATATGCGTGAAGCATTATTAATGAATTTAAAAGGCTTTTCAGCCAATGAATTAAAAAAGACAATTGATGAAGGCATTGCTTCTCAAGAAGAAACAATTCTTGTTGGTCTAGGTGTTCTCTTTGAACAATATTATACATCATTAAATGATTCAGCAAAACAACAATTTCTTCAAAGTCTTTCTTCTTTACTTTAGACCATTTATGGTCTTTTTTTCTTTAGCCAATGAAATAACTCTGGTGTTCTTTTCCACATTTCTTTCACCATTCTGACAACAATCAAAAGACTTAAAAAACAAACATCATATTGAAAGATATCATGTACTGGCATATAAAAGATAACTATACTTAAGCCAATCAAAAATAGACTTGGAATAAATGTCACTTTTTCTTCATAAATATCATAACTAATTTTAGAAATCTCAAAGATCAAATAATTAAAGATCCACACTAATAAAAAATAAAGAAGTGTATAAATATCATAAATAAATACTCTTTGAACTGCTTCTGTAGATTGACAATGATAATAATTCATTAATGAAAAAACAAATGACAAAAGAGCAATACAAAAAGTTGCAAAAGCATTTCTAAACATATAAATAGAAATATGATCTTTTTTATTCATTTGTATTCACCGCCTTTGTCGTCTTATGAAGATTAATAATAAATGTATAAACATCTTGCTTCTCCTCATCTTTAATCAATGTCACAACACAACATAACTCTTTATCAAGCAATGACCCTTCATCATCATAATAAACAACTGTTTGAAGCAAACCATCTAACATATCTTTTGTTTTTCCTTTTACAAAAGCAAATCGTTCATAGCTATTGATATCATCAGGCTGTGAAGTATCTTTTAAATAAAGATAATCTATAGACATGTTTGGGTAGTCTTTTTCAATACCTTCAATTGTTGAAGAAAACAAACCAGTTTTTAACCATGATGGAGAGGCATAGATTTCTTGAATTGTATAATCTTTATTTTCCCCACTATAGACAATCAATTGTTGATTTGACATAGGGATTTTTTCATCATAGATTATTTTCTTTTTTCGTTGAATTTGAAATCTCAAAGAGAAAGATGAAAAATCTTTAGAAGAAAGATTTTCATGATTATCTACCTCATCTAAAGTATAAACTTCATTATCAACTCGAATATCAAATTCCTGTTGAAAAAGATATGTTTCATTTTGTGAAGATGTTAATTCAAAAGTGACTGTAACATGATCTCCTTTTAAAAGAAAATTATCCTGAACAGGAATAATTCTTGCCTTTCCATATCTTTCATATTGATCATTTTTATAAAATTCATACCCATCTATAAGCACAGACTCATTTTCACCACGAAAACAATACTGATAATCATTTACATTTCTATATGTATGAAAAATGAAATTATCATACCATAAAAACATTGTTGAAATGACCATACCTAGTATAGCACATGACAAAATGAACTGTCTTTTCAATTCTTTATTCATTATCATCACCTCTTCTATTATATATACTTTAACAAAAAAAGGAAAGAGACTTTTCTCTTTCCTTATGAAGATGCTAATGTTACTGTCACACTCGCTGTCTTTCCATTACGATTAATTGTCAATTTTACAGTATCACCTGGTTTTTTTGAATATAATTGTGATAAAAAGTCTTTATATGTTTCTAATGTTTTTCCATCGAACTCTGTAATCACATCACCAACTTGAAGACCAGATTTAGCAGCTGGAGAACCACTTTGAACATTAGCTACATAAATTCCTTTGTTCAAGTTTGTCTGAATACGATACATATATAATTCATATGATGAATAACCATCTAACGACATAACTGAAACACCTAAAACTGGTCTTGTGACTTTCCCAGTAGAAATAATCTCTTCAACCATAGTCACTGCATCATTGATTGGTAAAGCAAAGCCCATACCTTCTACTGCTTCAGAAGAATACTTCATTGATGTAATACCAACAAGTTCTCCTTTTGCATTGATCAAAGCACCTCCACTGTTACCAGGATTAATAGCTGCATCTGTTTGCACTACACTCATATCCCAATCATCTTGTCCATCATTGTTTAAATCTACTGAAACTGTACGCTCTGTTGCTGAAACAATACCTTGTGTCACTGTACCTGCATATTCTATTCCTAAAGGACTTCCAACTGCCAATACTGTTTCTCCAACATCTAACAATGAAGAATCCCCAATTGAAAATGGACTCACATCAAAATTAACTGTTGTCTTCAATACAGCAATATCACCATATTGATCACTTCCAATCAATTGAGCCTTCACAGATTCACCATTAGAAAAAACAACTTCTATAGATTGTGCAGAATCAATAACATGATGATTTGTAATAATATAAACTGTTTTTCCATCCTTTTTATAAATGACACCACTACCACTTCCAGAAAGACGATTATTCTGATATACAGCTATTCCTACTGATGAATCTTTTGCACTCTTAATCACATCAGTCAATTCTGATTTCACATCATATTTGACTGTTTGTACCGTTTTATTTTGAGAATTTTGACTTATAGCTTCTTGAGGTGATAATACCTTATACAATAAAAATGCATTACATCCCAAAGAAACAGTCAACAAGACAATAATCACTATATCTTTAATTTTACCTAATTTCATTTTCTTTCTCCTTATACAAGTTATCTCTTTATTCGTTTTTATCATATCATGACAATTTCAAAATAATAATTGAAAAATATGTGAAAATGTCAATTTTTACTTCATAAGTTCTTTGATATCCTGTATCCTTTTTACAGTTTCATCATATCCATATTGATATAATGAATCAATCTTTGTTAAATCTTTTTCAAAAGAATCTATTTGCTTTTCAAGAGATGGTCTTAAAATAATAGCCTTTCCTTCTTTTTCTAGTTGTTCACAATATTTTATTGTTTCATTATATAAAGTATGTCTTGTTAATAAAGCCTTTTCAAGATATGGATATTTATGTTTCAATCTTTTTGCAGCAAAAACACTTGCTCTTGAAAGTGTTTTTTGATATCCTTTTGGTCTTGTTAAAACAATAAGCATTTTATCATGACCATCTTCCATTGCTTTTCTTACAGGAATAGGATCGCAAATACCACCATCATAATATTTTTTATCGTCCAGCTCAATAACTGGAAATACATAAGGAATTGCACAAGTTGCTTTCAGCATTGTACATTGCTTATCGAGATTTTTTCCATCCAAATATTCACACTTCCCAGTTTCTACATTTGTAACACCTACACGAATTTGTATTGGACTTTGTAAAAATGTTTCCCAATCAAATGGATAAATCTCATTAGGAATCACTTCATAAGCAAATTTTAGTCCAAATAAGCTATGATCACTCCAATAATTCTTTAAACCAACATAACGCCTATCATGACGATAATTCATTAAAATATCATAATTCCTTTTTCTTTGTTTTGAAACATATGAAAAACCGTCAGTAATACCTGCTGATACACCAATAACATAAGAACATTCAACACCATAATCAATCAAAGCATCCATAACCCCACATGAA
>CATOPA010000073.1 GCA_951801965.1 uncultured Erysipelotrichaceae bacterium
CACTTTTAAAGCGTGATGCAAACACAATTCCATCCATACTTCCACTTTCATCAAAAGCTTCAATAAAACACATTTCATTTCCTTTACGATCAGTAATGTTTTTAACTCTTTGTATTTGAACAATCACATTAATGTTTTTTTGAGCATATTCTTGTAAAAAAGCAATGCTGACATAAGGAACTTTCAGTTTTTGTTTGATAAGTTCAATAGGATGCATAGATAGATAAATACCTAAAACATTTTTTTCTCTTTCCAATGTTGTATGAGGATCATCTTTATAAATTGTTAAAACTGGTTTTTCTTCAATACCTAAATGATTTTTTAAATTTCCATAATCTCTTATACTCTCTAAATTCTTACGAATTGTTTCTCTCGACATCTCAAATTCATCAAATGCTCCAGCATCTATTAAAGATTCTATCATTTTTTTAGAAAGCTTAGATTCATCCATACGAATCATAAAATCAAAAACATCTTGAAATGCTCCTTTTTTTCTCTCCTCAACAATAGCCTTATAACCAGCATATCCAACATTTTTAATGGATAATAATGAATAACGAATATGTCCATTTTCTACCATAAAACGATCATTAGACTTATTTACTGATGGCGACAATATACGCACATGATATTTTTTGCTTTCTTGAATACAATGCAACTTTGTTGTTTCACTAGACATTTCATTAGAAAGAATTGATGCAAAGAAATAAAGTGGATAATTCGCTTTAAGATAAGCTAAAGGATAAGCCACATAAGCATAAGCAACACTATGTGATTTATTAAATCCATAATTCGCAAATTTCTCAATCAAATCAAAAACACTTTGAGCTTGCTGTAATGTATAATGATTTTTTAAGCATCCTTGAATAAATTCTTCTTTCATTGATTGCATTAATGCTGCTTCTTTTTTAGATGTTGCCTTTCTTAAAATATCTGCTTTACCAAGTGAAAAACCTGCCATAAGTCTTGCGACTTGCATCATCTGTTCTTGATAAATCATAACACCATAAGTTGATTTTAAAATAGGTTCTAATTCTTTTAAAGGATAAGTGACTTTCTCTTCATGATGTCTTCTCTTTAAATAAACTGGTATATTTTCCATAGGACCAGGTCTAAATAATGCAATAGCAGCAACAATATCATCAAAACAATCTGGTTTCATTTTTCTTAATAAGTTTCTCATTCCTACTGATTCTAATTGAAACACCCCAAAGGTATCTGCTGAGGATATCATTTGATATGTTTTTTGATCATCAAAAGGAATTTGATATATAGAAATATGTTCTCCACTTTCCTTTTCAATATCTTTACAAATATAATCAATCATTGTTAAATTTTTCAAACCTAAAAAATCCATTTTTAATAATCCTACAGTCTCAATATAATCCTTAGAATATTGTGTCATTAATGTCGATGATGGTCCAATGACAAGTGGCACAACACTCCACAATGGTTCTTTAGATAAAATCACTCCTGCAGCATGCGTAGAAATATTACGTGGTAAATGTTCAATGACACTGGTTGAAGCAATGATTTTCTTTAATAAATGATTTTGATTAATTTGGTATTGAAATTGAGCAGATGTTTGATACATCTGTGTAATTGTTTTCTTGTTTTTAGGACCAGTTGGTATCATCTTTGCAATATTTTCTAAAACAACAAGCGATACTCCCATGACCTTTCCCATATCTTTTAAGGCCACACGAGGTCCATATGTATTAAATGTAACAATTTGAGCGACATGTTCTTGTCCATATTTAGAAATCACATATTGAACAACTTCATCTCTACGATTATCTTGAAAATCAATATCAATATCTGGCATTGAAATACGTTCTGGATTTAAAAATCTTTCGAATAATAAATCAAACTTTATAGGATCGACATTCGTGATTCCTAAAACATAGGCAACTAAACTACCTGCTGCACTTCCTCTACCAGGACCAACTTGTATTTGGTTTATCTTTGCAAAACGAACATAGTCCCATACTATCAAAAAATAATCATCAAATCCCATTTGATGAATGACCTTTAATTCATAATCTAAACGTTCTTTATATTTTTGAGGAATATTCTTTCCATAAAAACGTTTTTTTAATCCCATAAGACAGAGTTGTCTTAAATATTGCCAAGCTTCTCCTTGTTTTGGTACTGGAAAAGCAGGCAAATGCTTCTGATGTAAAGGTATCGTTGCACGACAGTGAGAAACAACATTCTTTGTTTCATTAATAATATTTGAATCAAAAAGCAAACACATTTCTTCTTCAGTTTTTAAATATTTTTCTTCAGTGATTGGCTGATACTTCGCATCAAGCTGTCTTCCTTCATTTGAAGCTTGCATGAGATCAACCGCTAGGGCATCACTCTTTTTTAAATAGCTCACCTCATTAGAACAAATGACTTTCACTTGCATGTAGTTTGCTAGAGAAAGTAAACGTTGATTCTTTTCTTGTTGTAATTTCAAATGATGATCTTGTAACATAATATAATAATGTTCTTTAAAAAGTTCTTTGAATATCTTTAAATATTTTAAAGCTTCATCTTCCATTTCTTTATAAACAAGTCTTTCAACAATGCCCTCTTGACAACCAGAGATAATATATAAATGAGATTGGTAACTTGATAATTCTTCTAATGTTATACACTTTTCTTTATTTATATTAATTTTTGAACAAATTTTCACCAAATCAAAATATCCCATGTCATTGATTGCTAATAAAATAAATGGATATATTTCTTGTTCTATCTTTATACTCGCCTCAAGACCAAAAATAGGTTTAATATCATTTTTTAAACAGGCTTCATTAAATTCTAAAGCTCCATACATATTATTCTTATCAGTTAAAGCAAGAGCTCCAATATGTTTCTTTTTCGCATCGTCAATTAAATCTCTAATCAAAATAGTACTCTTTTGAAAACTATATGAACTAATGACCTGTAAATGTCCAAACATATTTCACCCCTCCTTTATCTTTTTATTATATCAAAAATTTATTGTATAAGATACAATTTTATTTTGTTCATAAATAATTCTTGTCTATCTTTTAAAGTTTATAGTCTTATACTTCTCATATAAAAAACATATATACAAAAAATCATTATATATTATAAGATGCTATCTTATAATATACAATGAAATGAAAAAAGAAGAAGCATGACTGCAATATATAAACAAAAAACAACATAAATAATTTGTAACAGATAAACAGCTTGAATGCTTAATACCCATAACCTATACAAATAAAGACCAATGAGATAAAAATGATATTGTATTTGTATAACTTTAAAACACCTTTGATTAATAATCACTATCAAGCTTAAACATACAGCTATAAAATGAAAAGGTATAATCCATTGATAACATACTAACTGTAAAATTAGACACACTGCACAAAGGAGCTGCATTTTTTTAATTCTTTGAATCATCATAAAAATCACCTATTCTATGATATAAAAATTGATACAAAAAAAGAACTCAATTTTATGAGTTCTCAACTTCTTTTAATGCTTTAGCAAGTTGATCAGGGCAAGATGTTGGTTTTGACCCACAACGAATACCTTCAATACGAGCAATAGCTTCATCTTTGTCCATTCCTTCAATCAATTTTGCAACTCCTTGAGTATTTCCAGAACACCCACCAATAAAACGAACATCTCTTACTTTTCCAGCAACAACATCAAAATCAATACGCACTGAACATGTTCCTTTTGTTTTATAACTATACATTACTTATTTCCCAACCTTTCTTTATCAATAACATAAATATTGTCATTATCTTTTAATCCTTCAGACATACGAATTTTTCCATCTTCTAAAAGCCAAATAGCCTCTACTCCATCAAGCTGTTCTACTAATTTTAATCCCTCTTCATAAGTCATTAAAAATAAAGCAGAGCTTAAAAAATCAGCCAACCCACTATCTTGAGTCACAACACTCACACTTCTAAAATAGACAGCTGGATATAATGTATCTGGATTAACTAAATGATGGTATCGAATTCCATTAATATCTTCATAGAATCTTTGATAATCTCCACTTGTTACAATAGACTCTCCTTGGACAATCAAAACGGCTTCGTTCTCTCCAGAAGATGATGCATAATTACCATCTTGAGGAGATTCAATACCTACACAGAATTTATTTTGACAATCATCAAGATAAAACTCTCCTTCTTTTTTAATTCTTCTTTCACCATAGCTTGCAACATTTCCACCACCGCTTAAAAGGAAGTTATCGACCCCCATAGCAATCAAATCTTGTTTGATAAGTTCTATTGCATAGCCTTTTGCTGTTGCTCCAACATCTATTGATACTTTATCATTATCAATATAAACTGTTTTTTTCTCTTTATCAATCTTTATGCTTTCTAAATTTGTATATTTGCTAGCTTCTTGAAGCTCTTTTAAGCTTGGAACTTCACCAACACCATTTTGACTTTCTGCATTTTCTCTATATTTATGCCAAATCTCAATAACACTTCCAAAAGCGATATTCACTTTAGATGAAATTTCTTTATTTCTTTGAATACATAATTCAAGCAAGTTAATTAACTCTTCATCAACCTCAACAGCTTCTTTTCCTGCTTGATCATTAATAGTTTTAATATTATTAAGACCTTCATAAAGATTATATTTATCAAAAAGATTATTATAATATTCGAGCTTTTCTTCAATAAGATCGCATTGTTTTTGAAAATCCTCTTCACTCTTTGCATATGTAATATAAGTTGTAATTGTATCAAAAGGTCCAATAAATCTTTTTGTCATATATTCATATGTTACTTTTTTTTGACACCCACTTAATATCACAAGAAAACATACAAGTAATAGACTCATTATTTTTTTCATCTTCATCACCATGTAGTATTATAGCAATAATATAAAAAAAAAACCATGAAAATTTTCATGGTTCTTTATTTCAATTATTTTGCTTTAGCAAGTGCAGCTAAGAAATCATCAATAACGATTGTACATCCAGCAGCTAAATCAGTTCCAGTTGCAGGAGCTTTTCCACCATGGTAATCCATAGTTTCAACTTTAGCGATTTCATCTAAAGTTTTACCTTTACAATATGCTTCGAATGCTTCAGCTTGTTCATTCCATTCTTTTTTGATTCCTGAAGCCTGAGTCATACCATAATCAGTTCCTCTTTCACTCTTAGTATCAGTAATCTTTGTTCCTTCATTATCATAGATTTGAGCAACATCGATCTTAGTGTAAAGAACTTTACCTTCAGCGTCAGTAGCAACTAAAGCTAATGTTGTATTTAATTGTTTTTTCTCAGCATCATTTGACATAACACGTCCTAATTGGATTTTATCTGCGTTAACTTCAACAGCATTTTTGCTTGCTTTATCAACAGCAGCTAAGAAATCATCAATAACGATTGTACATCCAGCAGCTAAATCAGTTCCAGTCTTTGGAGCTTTTCCACCGTGATAATCCATAGTTTCGATTTGAGCAACTTCATCTGGAGTTTTACCTTTACAGAATGCTTCAAATGCTTCAGCTTGTTCATTCCATTCTTTCTTGATTCCTGAAGCTTGAGTCATACCATAATCAGTACCACGTTCTTCTTTAGTCTTATCTAATTCTCCTTCTCCACCAGGTGTTGATTGAGCAACATCTAAATCGATATATTGGATTTTTCCATCTTTGTCTAATCCTAATGCAACAAATGTTGTATTCACTTGTCCTTCATCATTTAGAGTACTTACAACTCCTAATCCTGCTTTTGCAAATTTTGCTTCATTAGTTGCAGGTGTGTCTCCACCATCTTTTTTACCACAACCAACTAATGCAGTTGCTACTAATGCAGATGCAGCTAATACTTTTACTAATTTGTTCATAAAATTCTCCTTCCCATCTACTATTTTGAACACTTCTATTATACATTTCTTTTTTCACTTAAGCAAGGTATTTCATTATATTTGTGTTTTTAATCACATCATTTTTTTACTAAAAAAGAAATAAAAAAGTGTGTATTATTGTATACATTAATACACAGTTAAAATTATCTTCTTTATATCACCATTTTTTACTTAAGGTTTATAAATAGCATAATTTATCAAAAAAAGAAAATATAGCAATAATAATTACACTTTTTTTAATTCCATTATTACACTAACAAGATAATACTTTCATAATATCTTCTTCATTTTTGACATCAAAAATATGAATGGTTAATTGCTCTAATTGATCATATGTACTTGTTTGTATCTTAATTTCTAGCTCTGGGGTTAATGACCCTAATTTTTGTTTAAGGAGTTAAACTAAAGTTTTCATCTTTCCCTCAGCTAAGCCTTCAAGCCTTCCTTTATTTCTAATATTATCCATAATTTCACACATCTCTGCTTTTCCCTCCTGATTCTCTTTATAATATTTGACTTTATTTCTTAAGACTTCATAATACATGTCCTCTGCCTTATCACACATAAAGTCATGCATTAATCTTCCTAAGTGACCTTCTTCCTGTATACTGGCATTAACATATATTATCTGTGTGCCATCTTGAAATTTCTTCCCTGTCTCTTCTATAGTTCTATTGATATGGTAAATCGGTAACCCTTCTTTTAAAACATCTTTCTCTGTTATAAAAATAACTGTCACTGCTGGAACTTCTTCCCATCTCTTTCCTTTTTTAAAGGCATGACTATCGATAAGGCTTTGATGATATCTGGCTCTTTGTGGTATAGCTCCTGAATTTTGTCTTTGAACTTCTACATTGATATAATGATGATCTTCTGTTTTGATAAGAACATCTATCTGTATATCTCTACCATGAAGATTCTTAAAAGAATATTGATTCTCATAAGAAACAATGTCTACATGTTCATTGAATATAAGAGATAAAAGAAGTTCAAGACAGTCTTTATCTTTAAAGACAACATTCATAAAATCATCATCAATCAAACGAAGCTGTGAGATAGCTGAAAGATAGTCATTATGTACTGCTGATAAAATACTGAACACCCCATTTCTACATAATATAGGGGACAAATATATTATAACATATATATTTGCTTTAAGTAAACAATATCTCTTATAAAATTTATCCCCCTACTTATATATACACATTAAAATGTTTATTTTCTTTTTTTAATCGAAAAAAATATAAAAAAGAAGTTGAACGAGTCAATTTTTCGTTACAGCTTCTCATCATAAACATGATTTTCATGTTCATCTATACATTCTTTAATTCTTTGTTGAACAATTTGAGCGATTTCACTACTATTCATTTCTTGATAATCTTCATAATATAATGGCTCTAAATAATGAACCTGAGCATCAACTCTCTTTATTGTATTATTATCAAAAACTTTATAGCAATCAATCAAAGCCACAGGAACAATAGGTTTCTTTGCATCAATAGCAGTTTTAAAAGTTCCTGCCTTAAATTCAAGCATTTGATTTTGTTTTCTACATCTTGTTCCTTCAGGAAAAATCAAATAATTTCTTCCCTCTTCTAATTCATGACTTGCTTTTTTGATAAGTTTCATTGAAGCTCTTAAATTTTCTCTATCCATAGCTTCAAACTCAATCATTCTTAAAACATTTTTTAAAACAAAAACATCCATCAATTCTTTTTTAACAATTGCTTTAAAGTATGTTGGGAAAGTATCAAACATAATCAAAGCATCAAATAATCCTTGATGATTTGGTGTCATTAAATAACCTTGTTCTTTTGGTAAATTTTCAATACCATAACAATGAATATGTACTCTTGACTTTTCATTAATTTTTTGAATTAATTTTTTAGTAAAAGTATATCTTTCCTCAAATGAAGTTTTTTCAATATTTTTATTAAAATACCTAATTTTCAATAACCATCCTGGTATTCTATACAAAAGTCTTATCACTAAAAAAACAATTCTTTTCATTAAGCATCTCTCCTATATACTTCAAGATGGAATGTCTCAAAAGGAATAGTTTCTTTTAATACAAATCCATATTCATCAAAAGATGGAAAATATGTTTCTCCACTATGTTCACCTGGTATCCTTGAAATTAAAAGTTGATCTACAAGAGGCAATGTCTGTTTATAAATAGATGCTCCTCCTGATATAAAAAGATCCTCATTTTTTTCCTTATACTCTTTAACAACATCTTCTAAAGATGTGCGTACTTCTACTCTTTCATCAACAAATGGTTGAAATGAAACAACGATTGTCTTTCTATTTGGCAAAGGTCTCCCAATTGCTTTATATGTTGTATATCCCATTAAAATTGTTTTATTGATTGTTGTTTCCTTAAAATGCTTTAAATCCTCTTTATTATTCCAAGGCATTCCATTAGATGAATCCTTTTTACCAATCAACTGGTTATCATCCATTGCAACAATAATACTAATCATTTAGACACTCACCTTTCCAACTAATCTTCCATGACATTGATAGTCTTCTATTTTGATATCATCAATTGTAAAATCAAAAAGAGATTGAACATCTTTGTTTAAGACAAGACGACAAAGCGGTTTTGGTTCTCTTGAAATCTGTTCTTTTACAACATCAAAATGATCTTTATAAATATGTGCATCACCTATTGTATGAACAAATTCTTTAGCCTCATAGCCACAAACTTGTGCTAACATAGCAGTAAAAAGAGCATAAGAAGCAATATTAAAAGGTACACCTAAAAAAGTATCGGCACTTCTTTGGTACAATTGACAAGATAAATATTTTTTATCTTGTGACACATAAAACTGTAAAAAGGCATGACATGGTGGTAAAGCCATTTCATCAACTTCTACAGGATTCCATGCTGAAATAATATGTCTTCTTGAAAATGGATTATTCTTCAATGAATCAATTAATTTTTCAACTTGATCAACTCCTTGATTATTAAAGTTTCTCCATTGTCTCCCATAAACTGGACCTAATTCTCCATGCTTTAAAACAAAAGGATCATTTTCAGGTAATTCTTTTATTTTTGCAACAAATTCTTCTAATGTTTCTCCTTTGAAATCATCAGATTTTTTAAATTTTTCATATGGCCACTCATTCCATATTTTTACATTTCTATCTACAAGATACTTAATATTAGTATCTCCTTTAATAAACCATAACAGTTCTTCTGCTATTGGTCTTAAAAACATCTTTTTTGTTGTTAAAAGAGGGAACCCCTCTCTTAAATCATAACGTGTTTGATATCCAAAAACGCTACGTGTTCCTGTCCCTGTACGATCTTCCCTATCTTCTCCATGATCTAAAATATATTGACACATCTGTAAATACTGTTTCATACTCTACCTCCATCTTTAAAGTATTATAAAGGATAATAATACACTTGTCATCTACTGTTTTATGAAAACATTGATTTGTTTTTATAAGCTTTCTTATAAATTTTCTTTCTTTACTCTTTTGATAACTTCTATAGAGACCATTCCTACAAAAATACCAGTTGGAATTGAAGAAGCTAACATAACAAAAATATATGGTACAACAGCAACCGATGATAAAATGAATGACACAACTATGATTTGTCCTATATTATGAAAAATAGCTGAAATCACTGAACATGATATCATTGGTAATGTTGTTAGTCTCTTTAACAGCATCAAAACAACACTGCTTAAAAAAACTCCTCCGCAACTCATATAGAATGGTGTATAAAGAAAAGTTCCATTCATCAAAGACGCAATCATGACTCGAAAGATATTGACAATAAACATCTCTTTTGCACCATATAATTCAATGACAACCATTGATATAATATTGGCTAAACCAAGTTTGACTCCATAAGGTAATGGTAAAGGAATCATTCCTTCTACAATATGCAAGACAATTGCAATTGCACTTAATAAAGCCATATAAACCATTTTCTTTGTTTTTTTATGTCCCATTTTCTCACCTACTTTACATATTCTAAAGCTCTTTGCTTTAATATATCATACTCTTTCTTTGTTGTTTCATCAATTGGTGTTATACGTGCAAAAGAGCGTTCGATCCAATGATTCTCTCGAATATATTGAAT
>CATOPA010000074.1 GCA_951801965.1 uncultured Erysipelotrichaceae bacterium
TACTCCACCAGTTGTTGATGATGAAATTGATGTTTTGTTGGACTTTTTTAATTATACAAAAGGAGAAACTTTTAAAAAAAGTATTCAAAGATTTGTTGAGCATATTCAAGAAGCAAGTACAATCTGCTTTATTGGAATAGGGAGTAGTGGAACATTAGGAGAATTCGCTGCGAGATATTTTTCTAATATAGGATATTTCAGTTGGAGTATTAGTGATCCTTATTATCCTCCGTTAATTACTCATAACGATAATCATTTATTGATTGTTTTATCAGAAAGTGGTGAAACAAGAGAAGTCATTGATCAGATTAGGGTTTATCAAAGTAAAAACACAAAAATATTAACAATTACAAACAAGCCTGGCTCTACAATTGATAGAATGGCAGATGGAAGTATTTATTATTTTGTGCAGGACGTTGTTTTGCCACAAACATACAATATCTCTTCTCAAGTTCCTGTTTTATATATTATTGAAAGATTAACACGAGAATTGCAAAGAAGTAAGAAAAAGTCTTTACCTTTAAAAACATCTACAAGAAATTATGATTTATAAAGAATCTTCTATGAATCAAATGCTAAAATTTAAGTAATAATCAGAGAATTTTATTTTACTGTAGTTAGAAAGAAGGACTCATATTATGAAGAGTCTTTTTTTGTTACATCTTATGTAACAGGTTACATAAAAGAAAAGGTGTATTTCAAAATAGAACAATTTATGCTAACTTAAAGCTATGAGGAAGGAAATTTCATGATTTCATTGATAGAGTGTACATAAAAAATGAAATCGACATGTGGAAAGGTATAGAAAGTTGGCCACTTTCTTACCTTGCTCAAACTTGAAAACTTATTCTCAAATATAATAAGAAAGGAAAAGGAAAAAATGAAAAAAAGATGTCAAAAAATATTATCAGTATTTTTATCAATATTGACAGTCGTAAGTATGGTGGGAATAGCACCAACATATGCTGAAGAAGTTAGTCCAGTACCAGAATTTGATGAAAATAAAATGTATGCTGTTATTTCTTCAACAACTGGTAAAGCGCTTCAAACAAGAAATGTTGCTTGGACTGAGTCAGGAGCTGTCTATGTTGATGGTGCTGTTGTTGATGGAAAGGTTAAAGAAAAGTCAGCATTTAAGATTTCACAAGCATCTGATGGAAGATATACTTTTTCATCAGTTGGTAATGATGGAAAATTATTAAAGAATGAGGGTGGAATTGACTTTGTCTTTAACTTAGATAGTCTTCCAGGTGGGAATGATCATAGATTTACTATTGAACCAGTAGAAGGGGGATATAAAATCAAAGGTAATCCTGGAAAATATTTAGGATTGGGAGCAAATGGTCGTTTGGATAAAGTAGAAGATGATCAAGCTGAAATCTTTACTTTTAGGGAAGTCTCTGTTCTTGATGAAACATTAAAGATTGAAAATGTGGAAACAGGGAAACTAGTAAGTTTTAAAGATCAGGAAAATTTAACTCCTGTTAAAGTTACTGGTGATAAAAATAATGTAACAGATGATGAAAAATTTGTTGCTGAGTACACAACATGCAATAATTATTTGATGGATTATTTAAAAGATCCAATCAATACAGTGGGATTAAAGCCAAAATCTCACTCTGATATGGTGATTATATCTGCAAATTGGATTGACGGACCTGTTAGTGCTGTAGTTGCTAAAAAAGCGAATACTGGTGGATGGGAATCAATTGTCATTGAAGCAGTAGGTGATGGACATGTTGCATTTAGAAGTTCTTATACTTATCAATATGTTACTGTTAATGAAAACGATGAACTTGAATTGTGTGATAAGACATATGAAGAATTGACTGCAAGAGAAAAATTTATTATTCATACTGATCTTGTTCCTGAAACTATCACTGATTTAACAATTGATGATGATAGTAGAACAGAAAGTACGTTCAATCTTCATTGGACACAACCAAATACAATTTATACAGAAAATGAAGTTTATTATAAAGGACCATCTGATGAAACATTTCAATATTTAGTTACTTTAACAAATGAAACATCATTAACAGTAAATGGTTTAAGTCCAAATAATACTTATTCATTTAAAATACGTACAGTAAATGGAAGAGGGGTAGAACCTGAACCAAATAGTTTAGCAGTTTTCAGTAATGAAGTTACTGCGAAAACAAGAGCAGGAGAAAAACCAAATGTTCCTGAAAATATTCGATTAAAATCAATTGAAGAAAACAATGTAGTTAAAGGATTTGAAATTACATGGGATCAAAGTGATCATGCAACACATTATTTGATTCAACATGCGCCAAGTATGTTTGGTGATTATGAAACAAAAGCTATTGTTAAAGCAAGTGAAGGAACAAAATATATTGATAATTCAATAGGAAATGATAAATATAATCATTACTATAAAGTTGTCGCTGTAAATAATGGAGCAAGTGATGAAGATGTAGAAAATGGTGAAAAATCATTACCATCAGTTTATACTTCATTAGAAACAGAAATATTTGGAAGAAATATGTTCTTTATTTCTCCAACTGATTCAGCAAGTCAAATTGATAAGCTTGTACAACAAATTTATATTGAACAAAGTGATGCAAGTAAAGATGCACAATTTAATGAAAAGAGATATTCAATTTATTATAAGCCAGGAAATTATGTAAATACAAAAAGTATTCCTGTTGGTTTCTATACACATATCGGTGGATTAGGAAAAACACCATATGATGTTCAATTGAACAATATTGAAGTTCCTGCATATTTAAGTGATTATAATGCAACTTGTAATTTCTGGCGTTCAGCTGAAAACGTATCAGTTGTTGGAACAGGTGATGCATCAACTGATAGTGGAAACTGGAAAAAAGGATCACTAAATTGGTCAGTTGCTCAAGCAGCACCAATTAGAAGAGTTTTCTCAACAAGAACAGTTTCTTATGATTGGAATTATGGATGGGCTTCTGGAGGATATACAGCAGATTGTTTATTTACTAATGGAGCTGGAACATTCTCAGGACAACAATATTTTACAAGAAATAGTGTTCTTGGAAAAATTGAAGGAACAACAACTTTAAATAACTTTAATATGGGTGTTGTTTGTGATGACCTTCCAAATAGCGAAACAGGAGAAGCGTTATTACAAGGAAATGGATTCTCAAATTGGAATATTGCTTCTAATGATGGTGGACAACAAGTAACAACAAATATTGTGACTACTCCACAAGTCAGAGAAAAACCATTCTTATTTATTGATGATGATGGTGAATATAAGGTTTTTGTTCCTAGCTTAAGAAAAGATTCTTTTGGAATTAGCTGGGGTGAAGGAAAAGCAAACGATGGAATGGGAGAAGGAGAAATCGTTTCTTTAGATGAATTCTATATTACAAAAGAAGGAGATACTTCTCAAACTATTAATCAACAATTAGATAGTGGAAAAAATATCTTCTTTACTCCTGGGGTTTATCATGCTGAAGAAGTTATTAAAGTGAACAATGCAAATACAGTTGTTTTAGGAACTGGTATGGCTTCTATTATTCCTGATAATGAAGAAGGAGCAATGAAAGTTGCTGATAAAGATGGTATTATTATTTCTGGTTTGATTTTTGATGCTGGAGAGCATTCTCAATATTTATTAACTGTAGGTGAAGAAGGAAAACATACTGATCATTCTGCAAATCCTACATTCTTACAAGATTTATTCTTCCGTGTAGGAGGAACAACAAGTCGCTTAACAAAAGCTGATGATGCTTTGATTATTCATAGCGATGATGTTATTAGTGACCATTTCTGGATTTGGAGAGCAGATCATGGTGCTGGTGTAGAATGGTATGGAAATGAATCACAACATGGTTTGATTGTCAATGGAGATCGTGTAAAATGTTATGCATTATTTAATGAACATTTCCAAGGATATCATACATTATGGAATGGTGATGATGGAGCAACATACTTCTATCAAAATGAAACAGCATATGATCCAATTTCACAAGAAGCTTGGATGAGTCATAATGGAACAGTAAATGGTTATTCTTCATATAAGGTTGCTAATCATGTAAAGAATCACTATGCAGTTGGATTAGGCATTTACAATGTATTTATTTACACAGGACCAACTTATGATGCTTCAGAGGTACAAATTCAATTAGATAGTGCTATTGAAGTACCAAATAGCGAAGGTGTTATTGTTGAAAATGCTTGTATACAAACATTTGCTAATACAGATGGAGTTTTACAGAAAATCAATTCTATTGTTAATGGAACTGGGGATAGTGTAAGTAGTGGTATTGATAAGGATACAGGATTAACTGGTGAAGGATGGTCTAGAAAATTCTTACTTAGCTATCAAAATGGTACAGCAATTGTAGGAAAGAAACCAAATGCAAGTCAAGCAGGTAAATATATTGGTGTAGATATTTTAACAAATGTAAAAGCATTCGGTGATGATAATATAGATACATCAGTTTTGCAAAATTTATATGATCAAAATAAGAATTTAGTTGCTTCTCAATATACAGAGGACACTTGGAATATTTTTGCTTCACAAATGAATGAAGCTAAGAAAGTCTTAGAATCAGATTTAAAATATGCTTATCAAGTTGAATTTGATGATGCAGTGAAAGCATTACAAGAAGCTACAGCTCAACTTGTGAGAAAAGAAGCAGATAAAACAGAATTACAGAAGTTATACACAAATAACATGAATAAGAATTCTTCAAAATACACTGAGGAAACTTGGAAAGCATTTGATGATGCAATGAAAAATGCGAAAGCTGTATTAGATAACAAAGTTGTTACACAAGATGAGGTAGATCAAGCATATGATGCATTAAATAAGGCAATCAGTCAATTGAAAGAAAAAACTGTGACACCAGTTGATCCAACTCCTGAAAATCCTGGTGATAGTGGAACACCATCAACTCCTAATACTGGTAATAATCAGGTAACTCGACCAATGCCAGATAGAGTGACACAAGTCATACGAGATGTCAGAAATGTAACTGTCACAATTCCAGGAGCTCAAGTAGAACAAAATGGTGAACAAATTGAGGAAAATGATACACCTCTTGCAACTGTGACACCAGAAGAAACAATAGAAGAAAATGAAACACCTACATCTAAAGTAGAAGGTGGTTGGGCATTAATGAATCTTCTTTCTGTTGTAGCTGCTGTCTTGTTAGGAATTGCAATGTTAGTATTAAATCATAAAAAAGATACAAAACAATTTATAGGAATTGCTATTGCTTGTTTATCTATGATTATCTTTGTATTGACTGAAGATATGTCAATGCCTATGGTTATGGCAGATCGTTGGACAATATTGATGATTGTCGTTGCATTAGTAAATGTTGTCTTGCTTGCAATGGGATTCTACAGCAAGTCAGATAAACCAAAACAACAAGTTGTTTCATAGGAAGGATTGACAAGGAGATTTCTCCTTGTCAATATCTTTAGAAAGGAGAAGTATATGGTTTATAATAGAATCATAAAGAAAATAATCGTTATTCTTCTAACAATTGTATCTGTTTTTCCATTTGTTGAAGTTCAAGCTAAAGAGAATGCTTATGATGTATGGAAAAAAGAATCACTGATTTATCCAAGTAAGGGGCAACTTGTCCCTGCAGGTGAAATAGAAATTCAATTTTCAGGATTATTGAATACAGATTTTGATGTAGAGTCTTATGATATATATTTAGATGGAGTTAAACAAAAAACAGTAAAAGATATTCACAAAGAAACATATAAAAGTTATGTTTATACAACGAAAACATCTTCACATACAGTTCAAATTGTTGCTAAGACGAAAGAAAATCAAATGATTCACTCATCTGTAAGAACATTCTTTGTTTCAAAAAAAGGAATGGGATTAGACAGTCAAGCCAAAATGAATGATATGAATTTATCATGGTATTATAATTGGTCATTAACACCACATAAGAGTATGAAAGAAAATATTCAATTTGTTCCAATGGTTTATAGTGCTTATTCTGGAGCAAGTCAATGGCTCCAAAAAAATGGAAATTCATATTCTCATATCCTAGGTTTTAATGAACCAGATAGACAAGATCAAGCTAATATGCCTGTTCGTCAAGCAGTTATCTTTCAAAAGTTTTTTACAGAAACTTCTTCAATAATAGGAGCACCATCTGTTAGTTATGATCCTTCTGTGAACGAATGGTTTATGGAATATGCTAAGAGTGTTGACATGAATGATATTGATTTTATTCCAGTTCATGTTTATTATGATTGGGCAGGAGAAGGTATGGCAGAGTCTTTCTTAAAAGTCATTGATGATACATATGAGAAGTATAAAAAGCCTATATGGGTTACTGAATATGGTGTAGCCAATCAATGGTTATATGGAAGTCAAGCTCAATCTGAAGAATCAAAACAACAAATTCGTCAATTTATGAAAGAGACAATAAAAGGATTAGAAGAAAGAACATATGTAGAAAGATATGCATGGTTCTCATTTGGAACAGATGATATTAATGGTGGACAAACAGCTTTATATAATCAACAAACAGGAGCATTAACAGATTTAGGAGTTCTTTATAAACAGTTAGGCAATCCTAACACAAGTATCGATTGTAAAGATAAATATGTAGAAGATTTAGCATATTATGGAAAGCTGGATTCTTTAATACAAAAAGCAGAGAAAATTATTTTATCAGATGATTATCAAAAACATTATATTGAAAATGAAGTCTCTTTATATGATGCTTTAAAAAATGCAAAAGGTATATCAAGAAATCTGACTATTCTTCAACAAGATCAAATACAACATGTTTCTACAATGTTAGAAAAAGAAATCAATCAATTAAAATTAAAGTCAGCAGATTATCAAGAGCTTTATCAAGTGATGAAAGAAGCAATGAAATATATAGGTGAAAACCAAGCTTTAAAATCTGCTTATGAGGAAGCTAATCATTTAGATAAACATTTGTTGGTGAAACAGCAAAATGTAGTTGATACAACTTGTGAACGTTTAAAAAATGCACTTCAAAAGTTTTATGAACAAAGAAAAGATGGAAAGCCATCCTCTCCTCAAATTACAGTTGATTATGCAAATACTTATATTGAGTTTATAGTAGAAAATATAACAGAATATGTATATGAGGAAGATAAAAAATTACAAACATCTACTTCAAATACTCATATTGAGGAAAGTAAAGTTCCACAAGCATCAACACATCAAAAAGATGTCGCACAAAGAAATGATGCAAAATTGATTACATTGATTTCAATAGGTTTATTCTTACTACTTATTGTAGGTCTTAAAAGAAGTGAAAAAAACCAATGATCTAAATTGATATGATGACCTCCCAGTAGACAGCGTAAATAATGGCGCTTTAAATAATCGTGGGGTTTAAGCTAAAAAACTTTAAATGAATAGCGGGGTCAAATCACCCCGCTTTCATTTTAAAGAACAGTTTTTAATTGAGAGAAAATAATAAATATGATAATATCTAATTGTAGTAAACGTTTATAACGAATTTAGTTTGATAACATTTTCTTTATTAACAGTTGTTAGAAATTCTAAAGGACAACATAAGATTTCATGGAAATTTTAAAATGGGGGGCAAATGAAATGGAATTAATTAATTGGATTGCAATATATGTTGAAGTAGGCATTAAAATTCTTATCTTTATAAATCTATGCTTGTTAATCAAATGCCTATTAATTTATATAAACAAAAACAAGAATAAATGAAGAGGTTGATATTATGTTAGTTGGCAAAAAGTTGACATCTCTTAGTTTGATTATAGTATCTCTAATGATATGTTTGATAACATCAGTAGTAAAAACCAACGGTCTGGATAATAATCATGTAAAAGAATCTGGATACATTGAAATTAATTTGAATGATTTAAATGATAAAGATTCAATAATATTATATCAAGGAGATGGATATACTGTATCTATTGATATCTTAGATACTATTAGTACGTTTGATACAGGTAATAGTCTCCTTTTGTTTTATAATCATCAAACATCTTTTTATTTATGAGATTTTTAAACATCTTATAGATAATCTTTCTAAGATTATCTATCGCAACATTCTTGAAATAATTATTGATTGTATCTCCATGAGGAATCTCATCATGATTAAATCCAAATAATATTTGAAAATTTCTAATGACGTTATCATGATTGAAACATAGATTCATGCATTTTCTGCTTGGTACATGAGAAAAATGACCAAACATGGCTGTCATGATGAGTTTTTCCTAAGAATAGGTCATATAACTTTGATGTCTTGGATCGAATATAGATGATAATAAATTCATAAAATCTGGAAAATAATGTTTCATAACTGTAAGGATATCATTTAATGGTTTGTATTGTCTTTTGGCTTCGCGTTTCATCTTTCTGTTAGTTTTCATATGATTTCAGCTCCTTATAGTCAGTTAAAAAGAGAAAAAGATGAGAAAATATATTTCATATGTATCCTTCTCATCTTATTTTACCT
The DNA here is from genome assembly GCA_951801965.1 of uncultured Erysipelotrichaceae bacterium. GTDB lineage: Bacteria > Bacillota_I > Bacilli_A > Erysipelotrichales > Coprobacillaceae > CATOPA01. The sequence continues at coordinate 8,457 of CATOPA010000074.1, forward strand.
TATATTCAGTTCTTTTTTTAATTAACTGGAAAAATATTTACTCATCAAAGTTAGTACTAGAGCATGTAAAAAGAGAACACTTTTTCAGTGTCCTCTCAAATGATCACTTGTTTTTTTATTCGTCCTCAAACATTTGAATTGTCTTATCGGTTACTTCAATATGTTTTCTATACAAACTGATATTCACAGTACGACTTGTGACTGCATAAATCAATGCCATACATGGAACAGCAATTAACATGCCTAATAGACCCCAAAGATTTCCAAAGATAACTAAAGCAATCAAAACATATAAACCTGAGATACCAACAGCATTTCCTACAACACGAGGATAAATAATATTAGATTCAATTTGTTGAATAATTAAAAAACAAATAGTAAATAAGATAGCTTTATCTGTTTGAACAGCAAGTATTAAAATAAAGCATATACCAAATCCAACAAATCCACCGAACATAGGAACTAGGGCAGTAAAACCAATAATAAAAGCTAATAGCTCAGGAAAAGGCATATTTGTTAGCTTAAATCCTAAATACATAATAATCATTAAAATACAACATTCCAATAATTGTCCACTGACAAAACCGTTAAAATAATGATTAGCTTCAATACCTATATCAAAAATATTTAATGCTTTTTTATAACCAAAAATAAATGTAATCATCTTTTTCATTTGTCTAATATGTGTCTCTTTATTGGCTAAAAGATAAATAGACATAATAAATGAAGTAATCGCATTAATAAAAACACTAAATAATCCAAATGATTGAAAAAGAATTGCCAGACCTGGACTTCCAGAATCTGTAGATAAAAGATTTGTAATTCCTAAATTCATAATTGATTTTGAAATGGTATCATAATTCAATGCATAGTTAATGTGAAACTTAGAAAATGTATTATTAATCATATGAACAAGTCTGTTTGAATAATTAAAAATGTTAGAAATAATTAATGTAACACTTTCGATTAATCTAGGTATAATAAATGATGAAAATAAAATAATGAATGATAATGCAAAGAGAAGCGTTGTTGCAATAGCAAGTCCTCTTTTTAGTCCATCCTTTTTTATTTTCTTTCCATAAAGGGCTTCTAATTTTTTCATTGGAATATTTAAAAGAAAAGCAATAACTAAAGCGATATACAAAGGTGTAGCAAGTTTAAAAATATAAGCAAGTGTTGATAAAACAATTTCATAATTAAAAACAACAAATGCTAAAAGAATAGTGTATGTAATGTATAAAATAATTTTATTATTTTTAACGATATGTGTTTTATCTATCATATCATCACCCCACTTTATTGCCATTATTTTAACATATTCATGAGAAAAAGTGTAGCTTGTTTCTCAAGTAGAAAAGAGTTTATTTGAAATGTTGAAAAGAGTATGTCATAATAAATAGAAAGAAGGAGAGTATGATATGAAAGCAATTGTATTATTT
>CATOPA010000075.1 GCA_951801965.1 uncultured Erysipelotrichaceae bacterium
ATAATGAACTATATCTTTTAATCTAAAATAAACAATATTATTTTTATTAGCACAAAATACAAGCATAATAATAGCAATATAAGTGAAGGAAAAGCGACTCCAGCCACTCCTGCATTTAAAAGAAAAATTCCTATATAATTTCCAATCACATTAATCATATTCATAATTATTGAAACATACATTGTTATCTTTGTTAATGACATACTTCTTAAAATACTTGAACAACTGTTATAGATAGCAAGTGCTGGAAATGATAAAGCTGTAATTAATAGATATGTTTGACTTGCCTTCATAACATCTCTTTCAACTTGCCCAAACAATATATTTAACAACGGATTACAAAATATAAGAATCAAAATAGTTATTATCAAAGAAATCATTATAGATAAAAGAAGGAGCTGATTTGCTGATAAAATACCATTCTCTCTATCTTTCTTTTCTATATATTGACTAATTACAACTGCCCCTCCTGAGGCTAACGCTGTAAATACAGCAATAAAAATGGAATTGATTTGATTAACCAAAGAAACTCCCGAAACCGCGACTTCACCTGCATAACTGATCATTAATGTATCAATCATTCCTACTAATAAAAGTAATAATTGTTCAACTAATAATGGAAGAATAAGATGCTTTAAATCTTGATTACTAAATATTTGTCTTTCCTTAGAAATTTTTATTTTAGGTTCTAAAAAACGAATCAAATTTACCGCCACCTTTCAAAAGAATTATAAAACTTAGGGTTTACCCTAAGTCAAGAACAAAATATAAATTTCTATATCATTAATTTTTTAGAAACGTAACTTTCTTATTTATAATTTCTCATTATAATAAAATCCCCTTTTTGGTAGATATATTCATTAAAGTTTCATTATTCTACCATAAGGGGATAATATTTAAATTATATTTACTACTGGGCTTGTTTTTCTAAAGTAAATACAAATCCATCTTGTTCAAGGATTAATTGATTATCTTTCTTTGTTAATTCAGATTCTAGTTCATTATATTTAATAATTACTTTTTCACCTGTTTCTTTCCATTGACCTTCAACTTTCTGTCCAAGCATTTCAACAACAAGTTTCCCTTCCTCTTCGAAATGATAATTAATTTTTCCTCCATACATCTCATCTAACTGCTTATCTTTGATAACCACACCATTTTGTTCTAAACTCAATAATACCCAATCACCTTGAACTGAGCTTTTAGAACATCCAGTTATAAATATACATATCATTATAAAAGCTAATATTTTTTTTAAGTTCATTTTTATAATCCTCTCATATATAATGATACCTTTATCCCTTAAGAGATAAAGGCACCATATTATCATCCTCTTTTTCTTTTTCGTTCTAAAATCATTAAGTATAGTACCATTAATCCACTCATTGTCGTCATCCAAGTGTATTTCTCTACTTTTGATGTATCACTTGTTCTTACATATGAAGTTCTCTCTAACACTGGCTTGTCTTCCTCAATAATAATATTCGGTGGAGCTGGTGTTGGTTCTTCTGGTTCTGGATCTGGTTCTGGAATTGGATCAGGAGTTGGATCTTCTGGTTCTTCTGGTTCTGGATCTTCTTTTTCTGCAACACCTATATCTATAGTATCATCAGAATGAACAGATCTAAAATCAATATATTCTCTTTCTTTGACAACTTCCACATCTTCTCCAGCAGCATCTTGTGCATCTTCACTATTGACTGTAGTATCTTCAGTATCTTCTTTATCTTCAAAGTACTCTAGACTTCCTTCTACAGTTACGCATTGTGCTGATGTACTTGATTGAGAAGATTCACCATTTGCCATTTTCACTAATACACTTAAAATAGCTTCCATAGCATCCTTTTCTTCAGGTTCCATATATACTTTTGCTATTTCAAACTCATCACTAATGATTGAATTTCCATCTAAAGTTATTCCAAAAATATTTCCAACTGGCGAATTGAATGGATTTACTCCATTTTTATCAAATTCTGGAACACTCACTTCTGGTTTATTTTCATCATTTTCAGAATCATCTGGTTTTTCATCATCTGATTCTTCTTCACTTGTTTCTTCGTCAAGTTTTTGTTCTGAGTTTAATTCAACTTCCAAATTCAAAGATTCTGATTTGACTTCTTCTGATGGAGTCTCACTATTTGATTCTTCTAAGTCATTTTTAACAACTGATAAATCCTCTTCAGTTGACTCATCTGAATTATCGTCTTTTACTTCTTCATCAATATCTGGCAATTCTTCGTTTGTCTTAACAATAAGATCAAGAAGAACTCCTCCACAATATCCATTACTATCAAGCGTTGCATCGCCACCTGCTTTGAATGGGCTCCATTTTATATCCGCATTCATAGTAATTTTTACACGATAATGATTTGGCTGTAAATAATGTTCTGAGTCTGGATCCAGGTCATATGCTAATACTTTGAATGCATACTTACCATCAGCATCAGTTTTTACTTTTCTCACTTTTCCATTCTCATCTAAACATTCTTCCCATTTTCCTTTAACAATCTTTGTTCCGATTGCTTTGTTATTTTCATCTAATTCATAAACTTTTGTTTCTATATTTGGATTAAATTTGTATAAAATAACTTCTACATTTGGAATACCATGTTCATCATTATTTTGTATACCATCTTCATTAGTATCTTTCCATACATAATTTCCTAATTCTACATATTGAGGATATACAATAAGTCCTGCATCAACATGTGTTCGTTTTGTATTTTTAGTAAAGTCATATTTATTTCCATAATGATCTGTTTGATTTTCATCTTCATATAATCTTTGACCTAATACAAAACTTTCAGATATAGCGTATCTTGGTGATTCAGTAGCATCATATACCCCAAAATCACTATCAATCTTATCATATTGATCATTATTGTAATCTTTAATTGTAAAATCAGTATTTAATGGTTTTTCAATTCTAATACGATATCTAATTGCAATATTTTTAGGATCAGTAGAATACGGTTGAGCTAATGAATAGTTTTCGATATTCTCAAAACGATATTCTCCATTTTTGTCTGTTACTGTTTCAGCAACAACTTCATAACGACCATCTTCATAAGATGTTGGTTCTTTGACTATTGCTGAATTTTTATATGGTGCAATATCATTTGTAAGGAGTATACCTTGGTCATTGACTTTAATGATAGATTGAGCTTTCCATGCTTCTTTATCTTGAAGTCCAATACTATCTTTATAACTATTTTCACCAATAACCAATCTTTCTAGATAAACTTTAACACCTTGAACAGCACTCTCATTGTAGCCATCTTTATCATTGCCTTGAAGACCATCTCTATTTTTATCATCCCAAACTCTTCCTGATACGAATCCTTTTTCAGCTTTTAAAAGTCCAATATCATAATTTGTATAGAATTCATTTGAATCTATTTGATAGAATCTTGTGAGAGTTTTTCCATCTACATCAAATTCTACTTTAATACTTGTTGAGCTTGGCTTAATAATGTTATCTTCACTTGCAACAATAATATATTCATTGGTATTTGTTAAATATCCATCTGATCTTAAATTGTTATCATTATCATCATTGCCTTTTTTGTATGAAGTATAAGTATAATCTTCAGGTAAACTATCTACCTTGACTTTATACCCAATAACATAACTTTCAAATCTTACAGCTTTATTTTCATCATCAGTGACTTGATCATCTATATCATACCCAATTGTATAGATACCTGGTAACTTAACGAATGAATAAAAACCTGTTTCATTTGATTTTGTAACTGTTGTTGCATTTTTGAATTTCTTTTTGAAGACATCTTCTTCAAATGGAATCCATTTCTTTTGATCACCATCATAGTAATAAGGTTCTAATTTCAATTCCAATTCTTCAGTATATGGGTCTTCACCTTCATCTTGAATACCATTACTATTTTTATCAATCCATACATAGTCACCAATTGAACCTGTTCCTGGTTCAACCATTCCAATATCTATTGTTGAAATGAGTTTAACTTTTGTTGGATCTTTTTCATCTAATTCTAAAAGTCCATCCTTAGTAGGATATGATGTTTTGAAAGAAGCTACTGTTATAATTTTCTTTCCATCAGCCTCTTCATTCATACCATCATTATCATTATCTTGAGCTAATGGATCATTTAGACTCGGTGTTTTTGGTGTTGCCTTATAAGTCACACCCTTAATCTTCGTATTTTCTATCTTAAAGACATATTCCTTATTAGGCCATAATGATTCAAAGATATAATTACCTGAACTATCTGTTGTTGTTATAAGTGGTCGACCATCCATACCTATGGCAACTTCAGATTGTCCTTTCTCATATGCTTTCACTTCTACATCTGGAATAACTGGTTCTCCAGCATCCTTAATACCATTGTGATGATTTGTTATAGCAACTAAATCACTAGCATCATTCCATACTGTTCCACCATAACGGCTTGGGTGTCCAATACCAATATCAAGTGTTACAGCTTCACTATCATATTTCTTGAATGCTTCTTCACTTGTTAAATCGACTGCTTCAACATTGATGACTCCTGTTTCAAAAGTAAGATTAGTTACTTCAGCTTCATTACAAGTAATATCAAATGCTGTATCTAATTTTGGTAATGTATCACCTGGATTATAAATCTTCACTTCTTCACCTTTTACAATAGGTGTTGTTAAAGTGTAATTATTATATTCCTTAGGTAATGTCATACGTACTTTATATTGTCCAGGTTCCAAATTAGCGAAAATATAGTATCCTTTATTTCCATAATAATCGGATTGAGTTGTTGTTGTTACAGGTCCTTTACTTGTCCAAATACGCATACCATCTATATCTAGTTTATATTTACCTGTCGTTTCATCAATGACAAAGTAACCACCTTTATCATTTTCTTTATTAGCTATAATGGCTTGTCCATCAACATTACATGGATATCCATTTACAGTTAATAATTCCAATTGAACACCATTGATACCTGGATCATCATTCTTACCATCACCATCAAAGTCCTTTGTAAGTTCTGATAAGATATTTCTACTACCATTGATAATGCGCTCGTATTTCGCCTCATCTTGTTTTCCATTAGCATTTTCGTCGTACCAAATATAGTCACCTATATATCCTCTTTTACTTGGTGCATCTGTAAATATTCCGGATTCATTTGAGTCACCAATAAGATAATTGATACCATCTCCAGCTAATGGAGGGTTTGTTGCACCGTTATAGTTAATAACAGCACTTGCCATTGAATTCCATCCTGTATAAGGTTGATACTCATTTGGTACCGTATCTGCAAGAATATCACCCTTGAAAATTGGTAAATTCAATGGAGTTTGCATACTATATTTTAATTCATATCGTCCTCCACCATAAACAACATGTTTTGCTGGATTCTTCATTTTCACTAAAATTGTACGAATTCCTTTAATTAATTCTTCTGAATTTGGTGCATTAAGTATGTCTGATAATTTCACAAAATCAGTATTCAACACACTATTTACTGAATTTGTATTAATATTTTCATAGAAAAGACTCATACTACGATCATTGACATTTGGCATAATTGGATTTCCATTTTCATCATATTTTAATTGATATGAACCATCTGCCTTCTTTTCTATTGGACCCACGTAAAGATCATATTCACTTGGATCAATTTTTGAATATTTCATGTTTGCATCACCAGGTTTTTCTAGTGTGTATGCATATAATTCAACAGATGAAGGAATTAGCCAACCATTCCATTGAGAATTACGTTTTTTAACTTTGTAATTACCATCAGCAGCATCATAACTTCCTGTAATAACTTCATCACCTTTATATGGTAATACATCAAATAACACAGGTGCCATATAATCTGGTTCACCAGCATTATTTAAACTTTGAATACCACTTGTAAATGTATAAACTCCACCTTCTTCTACAGGTATTGGTTTTGTGGATTCAACGTTTGTTGAGTTAAGATTACTAGACACACGTTTACGACGTTCAACAACTGTATTTGCTGCAAAGCTAACAGCTCCAGAACTTAATTCCAATACTAATTCATTAATATTTTTGTTGTTATTAGCGTCATATTTATCAGCTTTAACCCCTACTTGTGAAGGAACTTCAACAAGAGTTCCAGAACCATTATCTTCATAAGTAGGCAAACGTCCAGAAAGGAAGTTTCCTTCTTTCATTGCGTAACATTTTGCTTGCATATCTTCTGGATTTGTTGAACCTAATCCATCACTAATACTTGCAAGATACTCAATAACAATTCTTTGTCCTGGCTGCAACTTACCATCAAATGTGAATGTAATTGTATTACGATCATTTCCACTATCTACTTTCTTTCTATTAAAGTAAGGTTCACCTTTTAAAGATAATCGAATTTCTTCATTTTGAGGGCTAACTCCTGCCTCATTTAACGGATATTTATTTCCTTCATAATCCATAATATATACTGTCCATTGAAGATTTGACTGAATTTTAGTGAGATCATTACGGTCTCTTGTCAAATAGTTATCATCTAATGGTGTTCCATCTACTCCAGTATTTGCGTCAAATGGAAGGTAGTGGAAGTTTGAAGCAACTATTGGCTCACGATAAGGCAATGCCACTGTTATATTTGGATTACTTAAAACATCCTCTTCTTCTCCAATATCATATTTATCTATAAGCTCTTGATTAACATTAAATAATTCTAACTTGTACTTAACAATTCTACTTCTCGCCAAGTCAAAAATCAAAGAGTTATTCCATTCGTATTTACCTGCAGTTAATTTTAAATACTTAGTGCTTGCATATAAATCCATAACTGGAAGCTCAGAAGAGACTTGATATCCACAACGATACTCATCTGGATGAAGTGAGCCGTTCTTACTATCAGAGTATTTAGCCCATGCTGATGTAAAGAAGTTTAAGTATTGTGCATCTGCCTTGTTATCCACAAAGTCAGTTAATACTGAAACTCTTATAGAGTTATCTAACACATCTTGACTGAATGGGAATTCATGAAGTCCTTCTCCAGTGTATGGTAACAATGGATCAACCTCATTAATTTCTTCTTTTTCAGCTGTAGATTCATCAGCATCAACATCTAATCTAAATCCTTTTGGAACTGCATAATGTTCTGGATCATCTTTATGTTGAACGACCCAAACAATTTGTGATGCATCTGTTTTTAATTCATCTGGTAGTGTTACTTCCACATTTGCATCAATTCTAGCTCCTCCAGGGTTAAGTAAAGTCCATGAACTCTTAGGATCGTCAAGAATATCTTGTGTAATATCTTGATAATCCTCTGAAGTATTTTTACTATTTGCGTAAACATATACTCTTAAATTTTTATCTAATTCTTCTTTATACTTAGCATCTTCTGGAACTGACCACTTTCCTGTCGTTAACTGAGTAATTTCAAGTTTAATTCTTGGATCAGGGGCTACAGCCACTGTAGAAGATGGTAATAACCTACTTCTATACGGTAAGTTAAATTGAGTTACAAATCTGTTAACTGAACCATTATTTAATATTGATTGATTGACAACCATTTCTTGTTTTTCTGCCAATCTAAAGACACTATCCCTTGATGGAATTTCTCCAGTAATTGGTTCTGGTGCTAATATACGTCTTACTCTGACTGTATTTGCACGAACTGTCATATCTGGCTGAATAATTCTAAAGCCTCCAACCGTATCATAACTATAAATTTCAGATGGGACTTTATCTAAGCTATCTCCATCACAATCAAAATCATTACCTTCATCTTTTCTAATAGGTTCATCAGGTAAAAGATTCTCAAATTCAATTGTTTTAATGTCTTGTTCACTATATGGATGATCACTTGGATTTACAGGTTTTAAATCTCTGATTGAAATCTTTGTTCCATCTAAGCCATGTAGATTGACATAGACTTCACTACCTTCTTCTTTCCATGTTTCCTCATCACTCAATACTTCTGTTTCAGCTACACGTGTTTTTAAATGAATAACAAGTTTTTCTCCATTTTTGAGATGTCCAGGAACACGATTACCTGGAAGATACATATTACTTGCATCTGTTCCCGCTTTACCAGCAGGGACGACTAATGCTCTTACATATTGTGGTCCTTTTGGATTGCTGTTATCAACTGGGAAAGACTTCACTTCAACATCCCATCCATGGGCTTTTAATTCATCTTTGTTCCATTTTTCAAGAACAGTTCCACTATCATCAAGCAATTCTACATAATAGTCAGCATATTTATCATCTTTATCATTTGCATAAGTATCATCATATCTTAATGAATCAGGTAAATATGCAGTGTATGTAAAGGTAGCATGATTAATTGCACCTGTTTTACTTGAATCAGTACGATAATAAGGTTTAGTATTAGTGGACTTATCTTGATCAAATAATCCATCTGCATCTGTATTTGGAATTCTATTCTTCACTTCCAATGAATACCAAATATTGTCAGTATAATTTAATGGATCTTTAATATCTTCAGATGATAATGATGGACTTGCATCAGCAGCATCTGGTCGTTTATCATTGATTTTTGCTTCAGAAATTAATATCGCATGTTTTCCACTTAAACGTACAGTATTATAAACTCCTGAATCAATAATTGCGCCTTCATCTAAGGTCTGCTTATCAATTTCATTAGTAAACATATAATGAGAATCAAAGTTCATATCAGCATAATCTTGTGAATCATCAGCAGTTTTCTTCAAAATACCAACTAATGCTGTATTATCCGCTAATAAACTGATTTCATTATATAACCTTTGTTTTGTAGGGAAACGATAACTTGCATCTTCTGCATCACGAACTTCTGTTTTTCCTAGGAATCCCCCTACATATTCTCCAGTATTTCCATAATACCATGTTCTATCTACTTCAACGTAACGAAGACTATCTAAACGTGGATCGACTGTAAATCGACTATAGAAATTGTTTGCCTCATTTCTTGAAGGTAATCTTCTTGCAAGAACTTGATATGGATTGTTGTTCGATTTTGTTGGTGTTGCTAATTTGTTATCTGCAGTAAATCTAAATACATCATGTGTACTGCCTAAATAAACTTCAATTGCATCCCAATCTTCTGAACCTTCCTCAGCGTTTGGTCCATTTTTTGCATAATCATATGCAACTGCTCTTATAGAAATCTGCATAATTTGTTCATTGAAAAGTTTTGCTACATTATCAAAATCATTTTGTTTTGGAATAAACTTCACAATATATTGTTTGCTTGCTTGATCAAAGCTCACTTCAACATTAAATGCATCTTTCGTTAAATTTTGTTCTTCTAACAATGATGTCACATCATGTGGTCTTTGATTATTTCCTTGTGCATTCTCACTTGTATTCCATTGTTTTAAATGAATATCCCAGCTGACTGCATCAGTATCTTGATTAATACCATTTGTTGCTGTACCATCGCGTGTTTCTGAGAACAATTTTCCATCTTTATTTATTGGCATCATTCCATAAGGTAATACGACAGTATAAACTGGTGCAAAAACAGTTCCTCTTGCTCCACCATCATCTAAGTTATAACTGTATGTAACATTAGAATTTGGATTTCCATAATAGCTACCATATGGGTATTCAGCCGCATAATAACGATTCTCTAAATTAACATTAATATCAAATGCTTCAGTTTCAACATCAATATAGAAATTCTTTTCATCTAAAACATCAGATGTTTTATCAGTATCTGCACGTTCATTAACATCTGCCCAATATCTTACAAATGGCTTTTTAGCAACAGCTTGATTTCCACTTTGTGAATAATAGCGTTTATTGCCATTGTTTGCTATTTGAGTATTTTCATCAGTTAGGATAAAGTCGTCTTCTTCACTAGATACTCGATTATTTTGAACATTGAAACCATTAATATACATAGTTGCTGGAGCAAATAATGAATAAGGTTGTTT
>CATOPA010000076.1 GCA_951801965.1 uncultured Erysipelotrichaceae bacterium
GAATATCATATATTGATGTGAAAGAAGGAGGAAGTATATGCAAACAATAGATATACTAAAAGACATTGGAAAAAGATGTGATGGGGATATTTATTTAGGGGTTGTTGGTCCTGTAAGAGTTGGAAAGTCATCTTTTATTAAAAGATTTATGGAAATGGCTGTCATTCCTTATATAGATGATCCTGATGCAAAAGTTCGTGCAACAGATGAATTACCTCAATCTGGTGAAGGAAAAATGATTATGACAGTTGAACCAAAATTCATTCCTAATCAAGCTGCTAAGATTCAAGTAGAAGATAATTTAGGAGTCAATATTCGTCTTGTTGATTGTGTTGGATATGTTATTGATGGAGCAAAAGGTTATAAAGATGAGCAAGGAATACGCTATGTCAAAACGCCATGGTATTTAGAAGCTATTCCTTTTGATGAAGCTGCAAAAGTTGGAACACAAAAAGTGATACAGGACCATTCTACAATTGGTATTGTGATGACATGTGATGGCTCTATTTGTGAAATACCAGCAGGAGATTATGTTCAAGCAACAGATGATGTGATTCAAGAACTTAAGGAAATTGGAAAACCATTTGTGATTGTTGTTAATTCTAAAGATCCTAGAAGTATACAATGTAATGAATTGGTAGAATCATTAAGACAAAAACATGATGTTCCTGTGACAGCATTAAAAGTCAATGAAATGAGCGAAGAAGATATTACTCATTTATTAAAGGAAGCATTGTATGAGTTTCCAATTCATGAAGTTAAAATAGAAGTACCAAGATGGATGGCATTAATGGATTCAAGCCATTGGTTAAAACAAACACTAGACAGTGCTTTAGAACAATCTTTGCAAGAAATCAATCATTTTAGGGATGTTGAAAAAATTGCGACGCATATGAGTGAATTTGATTTTGTGGATAAAGCTTATTTGTCTTCTATTGATACATCTTCTTCATCAGCAAGTTTAAGAATTAAAGAAAGAAAAGGACTTTATAATGAAATACTTAATGAGATATTAGGGCAAGATCAATTTGATTCTGCACTTTTCTTAAATCAAATGCAAGAATTGATGCAAATGAAAAAAGAGTATCAGGCATATCAAAGTGCGATTAAGATGGTTAAGCAAACGGGATATGGCTATGCTCTTCCGATATTAGATGATATAGAGTTGAGCGAACCAGAAGTGATTAAGCAAGGACCAAGATATGGTATGAAGCTTGTTTCTACAGCATCAACGATTCATATGATTAAAGTGGATATTGAATCAACATTTGAACCAATTATTGGGTCAAAGGAGCAGGCGGAAGCATTTATTCAGTATTTACAAAGTCACGGAGAAGAGAACAAGGAAGCCATTTTTGACTGTGATGTTTTTGGTAGAAAATTAGGAGATTTAATTAATGAGGGAATGAGAGTTAAGTTAGCTTCAATGAATGAAACCGCTTGTATCAGAGTGCATGATATTTTAAGTAAAATTGTGAACAAAGGCAAGACAAATGTCATTGCGATTGTTTTATAAAATTGTTGTTGCAAGATGTTTTATGAAATGATATACTACTACCTAGACTTAGGTAGGAGGCAAAAAAAATGAATAAAAAAGAACTTATTGATATCGTTTCACAGAAGAAAGATCTTACAAAAAAAGATGCTGAAGCGTTAGTTGATACAGTATTTGATACAATGATTGAAAGTATTTTAAGCGGTGATAAGGTTTTAATTTCTGGATTTGGAACATTCAAGGTTAATGATCGTAAAGAACGTAAAGGTGTTAGCCCTAAGACAAAAGAAATGATGATTATACCAGCAAGTAAAACAGTTTCATTTAAGCCAAGTAATAGATTAAAAGATGCTATGAATTAAGGTGTCTGATGAAAGTTCCATATGGAACTTTTTATTATGTATGATTATCATAAAAAATACAGTGCATAATAAGTTCATAAATATCTTGTAAAATAAAACAAAGAGGTGATGAATATGCCATTTTATTATGGTTATTATGGTTCTTACTATATGATTGGAACAGTCTTGGTTATTCTTGCAGCATTGTTGGCTTTATGGGCACAAATGAAAGTTCAATCAACATACTCAAGATATAAAAAAATACCAAACAGTAAAGGAATGACTGGTGCTCAGATTGCTCGCGAAATTTTAGATAGTGAAGGGTTAAGACATGTAGAAATATTTGAAGTACAAGGATTATTAAGTGATCATTATGATCCTAGAAATCAATCTATTTCTTTATCACGTGATATTTATCATGGAACATCTTTAGCAGCTCTTGCAGTTGCAGCTCATGAATGTGGTCATGCAATTCAATATAAAGAAAAATATGTACCAATTACAATGAGAAATGCTATTTTACCAATTGCGAATATTGGTCAATACTTAGGATGGTTTGCAATTATGATTGGGTTAATCTTAGGACGCAATCAAATTGCATGGATTGGTTTTTTTGCAATGTGTGGAATATTATTATTTCAAATTGTGACACTCCCTGTAGAATTTGATGCTTCTGGCCGTGCTTTAAGAATATTGAAAGCTCATTATTTGACAAGTGATGAATATGTTGGTGCAAGAAAGATGCTGTCGGCTGCTGCTATGACTTATGTTGCAGCAATGATTTCTACACTAATGAGTATGTTGAGAATATTTTTAATTATTCTTGGTAATTCTCGAGATGATTAAGATTGAAGCTTCTAGAAAATCATTTTCTAGAGCTTTTTTCATGAATAAAAGTGTATAAGAAATGGTGAAATTGTTTTTATTGATACGATTTTATAAGAAAGTGAAGGGTATAATGAATTGATAAAGAGCTTTGATTTTTATGATTTTTGTTATATAATAAAGAAACTGGAGGTGCATTTTAATGAAGAAACATGTTTTTAGAATCAGTGTTGTTGTTTTAATCATTATTTTAGCTATTGTTTCTTTTTATATGTTATTTGTGCACGTTCCTTATTATCAGCATCATCATAAATTGAATACAATTCGTAATCATATATGTGAAGAAAATCATTATGAGTATAAGGATTATTTTTATGAGTATTATGGAAAAGAAACATATTATATTTTAAGAGTCAATAAAGATGATTTATTAACTTATGTTGCTTATGATGAAAATGAAAATTTAGTTCAATCTTATCAAGGAGATATTGCTAATGAAGATGATGTCAAAAAAGCAATCTTAGAAAAATATAATTTTCATATTGATAAATTAGAAATTGCTTATGAAAATAATCAATTTGTTTATTATGGAAAGTTTCAAGATAATGATGTTTTATTTTATGTGTATTATGATCTTATAAGTGGAGAATTTATAAAGGCGATTAGACTTGAGGGGTAGAAGGCATGGAAGAATTATTGAATTATCAATGTATTGATTTTAGAAAATTATTGGTTATCAAAGCAAAAGAATTGAAGCTTAATGATTATCAGTGCTATGTATTATTATTAATTATGACAATGGATGATATCAATATTAAACCTATTACTCCATCATCTATCAAACAGTTTTGTTCATTACCTTTATCAAAAATTGATGAGACACTTATTTCTCTAGTTGATCAACACATTCTTTCAAGACAAAGGGGAAGCTTAAATTTAACGCCATTATATCATTTATTACTTAATCAAAAGGAAAAAGAAATAGCCAAAGATATTGATTTGATTTCTGTTTTTGAAAATTCTTTTGGAAGAAGTTTAAATCAGATGGAATTAGGAATTATACAAGGATTTAAAACATCAGGATATGATGATCGTATGATTTTAGAGGCATTAAATGAGGCGGTTAAATCAGGTGTTATGAATTTTAGATATATTGAAAAGATATTAGATAATTGGTCAAAACAAGGTGTAAGAAGACGATTTGCTTTAGAAACACCACAAAAAAAGGTAGAAGTTGATCAACACGTAAAGGATTATCAATGGTGGGATGAAGATGAATAAAGAAAAAATAAAGCGCATATTAAATGAACTTGATAGAATGTTTCCAGATGCAAAATGTGAATTAGAGTATGGAAATGAATTAGAGTTATTAATAGCAGTAATGTTATCTGCTCAAACAACAGATGCCAGTGTGAATAAGTTGACAAAAACATTGTTCAAAAAGTATCGTACAGTTGATGATTATGCTAATGCTTCTTTGGAAGTTTTAGAAGCTGATTTAAGAAGCATAGGACTTTATCGAAATAAGGCAAAAAATGTCAAAGCTATGGCTGAAAAATTAATTGAAGATTTTCAAGGTGTTGTTCCTTGTGATCATGAAGCTTTACAGACTTTACCAGGTGTAGGAAGAAAAACTGCAAATGTTGTTATCTCAGAAGGATTTAAGGTTCCTGCTCTTGCAGTTGATACACATGTAGAACGTATTTCAAAAAGGTTAGGATTTGCTTTAAAAAATGATTCTGTTCTTCAAGTTGAAAAGAAATTAATGAAGGCTATTGATAAAGAAAGATGGATAAAAACTCATCATCAATTAATATTCTTTGGAAGATATCATTGTAAATCTATGAATCCATCTTGTCAGGATTGCCGTTTGATTGATATATGTAAAGAGTCAAAAAGAAAAAAATATTTAAAAAAGGCTGAGATTTAAATAAGCTGTATTTTATGAATTCCTTTTTATTAAGGAACTTTTTATTTTCATAAAAAAAGTGCACAATGTGCACTTTTAACTTGCTGGTGTTGTAAATGTGAATGGTAAGAGTTCTTGTATTGTACCATTATTTGATTTTTCACTAAAATTAATTGAATATGTTGTATCTGGAGCTAATAAATCAAATGTGACACGACTAGAAGAATGTATTTCTTTAGAAGAACCATTCAATTCAACAATAATAACTTTATTTTCTGGAACAGTGATTTGTAAAACAAGTTGTGTTGATGTCAAGGAAACTTGTTTATATACCGCACCTCTACTAGACGCATCGACTACTACAGTTTGATTAATCTGATTAGAAGGTGAAGAACCATTTTCTAAAGCATAATATCCAGTAACAGTATATGTTCCACTTTCAGGTGTATAGTTGAGTGTTCCTTGATATGTATTTAAGTTTTCTTTATGTAAAACAGTTCCATTAGCATCTTTGACTTCAACAACATAAACAACACGTCCATATAATTGTGTTAAGCTTCCATAATAAGGCAGATTATATGTTTTTCCACCAGCTGTATATGTTTTTGTTGGTGTTCCATCTTGTGTCATACTTTCAGGATCGTATGGTGTAAATTTGACATTAATTTTTCCTTCTGTAGATGCTGCATTAAATTCTGCAAGTGTATTGATTTTAAATGCTCCATCCACTGTATCAGAAGGTAAATTATTCTTTTTAAACCATCCTGTTGCGACACGATTACTTGGGATATTTTCTCCAGGTTTGACATACGGATAAATTCCCATGATACATGATGCTTCCACAACTCCATCAGGCTGAGCTGGATATGAATTCTTTAATCCACCTTTATGAACCAATTTAGCAATTTTTGCACAAACATGATAAGCGTCTGTATTACTCTTTAAATACTTTCCTTTCTTTTTGGCAGGTGCATCATAACCAGTCCATACACTCCATGAATAATCTGGTGAAAAAGCGACTTCCCATCCATCTTTATTCTTTCCTGCTAAAGCAGGGTGAGCAACTTCGTTTTTATTGCTAGAATGGTTACTTGTTCCTGACTTTGCTCCAATTTGATATCCTAAATCTAAAGGACCATATGCACTTGAAGAACTTCCTTTGACATAACTTGTCATAACTTCACGAATCATAAAAGCTGATTCTTCTGATAAAGCTCTTTTCTGTTGGCTTTGATATTGTTCATCAAGATTGATGACTTCACCAGTATCAACAATTTCTATTTTAGCAACTGTATGAGGTTCAATATAAATCCCTCCATTAGAAATGGCAGCATAAGCACCTGCCTCTTCTTCAGGAGTTGTTCCTCTATCCCATCCTCCAATAGCATAAGTTGCATAAAGTTCTTCTGTATCCATATCAAATCCAAAGTTTTCAAGATATTCTTTCATACCATCATTGCCAATACCTTCTCCAACTTTGTTTCCATAAACATCAACTCCATTAATCACTTCATTGTATGTATCAATAGCAGCCAAGTTCCAAGAATTAGAAAGGGCTGAACGAATAGTCGTATCACCATTGACAGAATTGTTCCAGTTACGAGGAACCCAATCCCCAGCTTGATAAGGAATATCGTGAACAATATGAGCTGTTGAATAGTTGAGTTTTTCAAATGCTGCAGCATAAGCAATAATAGGTTTTAATGATGATCCAGGTTGATTGTATTCACCATAATTTGTCTCACTTGATTTTGGTGCTGCATAAGCATGTGTTGTTCCCATTGGTTCATAATCTCTTCCAGAAATGATTCCAACAATACGTCCTGTTTTTGTTTCTTGAACAGAAGCACCAACTTGAATATCATCATCCATAAATGAGTAATCTTCACCACTTGCAATAGCATCTAAGCTCTTTTGTAAATCTAAATCTATGTAAGTTGTAATTTTCATAGCTGTTTCATTAGGATCCATCCCTGTTTTTTCATAAACTTCACGAGTGACTTTATCAGCATAAGCTTGATATTGACCGCTACCTGAAACAGGATTAGATTTTAATGTATTTTCAACTGGAATAGCTTTTGTAATATCACGTTCTTCTTCTGTGATATATCCATGATCTGCCATCAGATTTAAAATAATATCACGTCTTTTTTGTGCTAAATCCAAATGATTAAAAGGATCATAGCTTGTTGGTGAATTGAGTGTTCCAGCTAATAAAGCAGCTTCTGGAAGGGTTAGCTCCTGTACTTCTTTATCAAAATAGTATTTTGAAGCAGCATAAATACCAATAGCTTTGTTTCCATAACCAAAATAAATTTTATTTAAATATAATTCTAAAATTTCTTCTTTTGTTGTTTGTGAAGTAGCTTCTATAGATAAAACAACTTCTCCAATTTTTCTTTCAAGTGTTTGTTCTTCTTTAGGATAATATGATTTTTTAATAACCTGTTGTGTAATTGTTGAACCACCACCAGTAATACCACGAGCAGCAATATTTCCCATTAACGCTTTTAAAATACGAGGTAAATCAAATCCATTATGTTCAAAGAAACGAGAATCTTCAGCAGCAATCACTGCATCAATCATCACTTGAGGAATATCATCATAAGTTACATTTTTACGATATCCTTCTCTACCATAGGCATAATATTCATTACCTTCAAGATCAAGCAAGACTGATGATTCTTTGCTCATCAGTTTTTCCTTAGAAAAACCACTGATCTGATTAAAAATTCCAAATCCTAAATAAACAGTAATTGAACTCACAACAACAACAATAACAAGACAAATAGATATAATAATCTTTTTTCTTTGTTTTTTTCTTTTTGCTAATTGTTGAGGTGTCAAATTTGTATTTTTCTTTCTCATTATTCGTCCTCCTTTAAATAGACTTCATC
Organism: uncultured Erysipelotrichaceae bacterium; assembly: GCA_951801965.1. Lineage (GTDB taxonomy): Bacteria > Bacillota_I > Bacilli_A > Erysipelotrichales > Coprobacillaceae > CATOPA01. The sequence continues at coordinate 7,468 of CATOPA010000076.1, forward strand.
TACAACTTTTAAATAGTCAAGACGAGGCTGAAATCCTTGTGAAATAAGATGCCCTAGAGTCTTGATTTTGTCATATGTCATAGACTTTCTTTGAGAATGATAATAATCATGAATAATATAACTTGCGTCAATTAAGTATACCTCATTTAATGAGGTAAATGCAATAATAATAAATGCAATTCCTCCATGATCAATAATCCTTTGAAGATGTTCTACTTGATGCAAAGAAATATTTGCAAAAGGAAATGATTTTATACGTGTTTCTTTTGCTTCAAAATCTATATACTTTCCTTTATATATCCCATTATAGTCAGTTGTTGAAGGCGTTTTATAATAAGCTTCAACAATCTTTGCAGCTTCTCTTCGTGGATAATCAACTTTGACAATTTGTATAGGGGTAGGCTTTTTATAAATAACAGCCTTTTGAGTAGTCAGATAATACTCATTTGATAAAGAAATATCTTCTTCAAGTGACATTCCTCTATGTGCTGTATAATGCTTATGAGTTGAAGGCTGACTCACTGACATTTGTCTTTTTTTCATATTTGGATAATTGACCATATGTCCTCCTTTCATTGTCTTTCCTATTATAGCATATTTTTTGAAGACTTGCTTATTTTCTGTAAGGAAATCATGTTATTTTATCTTTTTTTAAAAATATCTTGCAATTCGTCTTTTTTTTTGTGAAAATATGGAAGAGAAAGGTGGATGGTTATGGCAAATAAAATTCAGTTGAGTCCAAAAAAAATTTTAAATAAACAATTTCAGGTGGATTTTAAAGGATATAGTGCAACAGAGGTGGATTATTTTTTAGATACAGTTGTAGAAGATTATAAAAACTTTGCTGAAATGTTAAATGAGTCATATGAACAAGTAGAAAATCTTCAAAAAGAAAATCAAATATTAAAATTAAAAATTTCTCAGTTAGAAAAAGAGCATCTTTTACAACAAGATAATATTCGCTCTATGGAAGAAAATCTTTCTTCTAATGTAGATATACTGAAAAGAATTTCAAATTTAGAAAAAGAAGTTTTTAAAGGGAGATAAAACTTCTTTTTTTATTGATTTTCAAAAAATATATAGTACAATAGTAATGCTCATGAGAACTGACTGCTACATAAGTAGAGGAAAGTCCGGGCATCCACAATCTGTGATGATTGTAGTGTTTGTACTGTGTCTAATAAATACAGGTAGCTATTGGCTAACGACAGAGCAAAAGCCTAAACGATAACGCATGGTGAATAGCTCACAAAGTGCCACAGAAACAATGTCTTTTTGAAAAGAAAGAGTGAAAAGAGGTAAACTCTGCAAGGATGAAACCCAAATTTTGGTAGGGGAATTTTATCAAGGGAAACGAACTGAGATAAGAATGTGCAAGCATAGATAAATAGTCAGTTGAAAAACAGAACTCGGCTTATCAGAATGAGCATATTTTGTCGATAAATATCGACAAATTTTTTTTCTATACAAAAAAATAAAAAAATTCATATCAAGGACATAAATTCATAAAATAATAGTGTTGTAAAAATAACAAAATTATGATTTAATATTACTGATAGTTAACTTGTATTATTGAGGATAAAAGGAGGTAGTTTTGTGAATGATTTAGGAACAGATATACGCCACCAAAGAGAAGCAAAACATATGACAATAGAAGAATTATCTGAAAAGACGAAGATTTCTGTTGCTGTATTGAAAGATATAGAAAATGGTAAGTTTGATCGTTATAAGGGTGATGAGGCTTATGTGAAGATGTATTTGAAAAAAATTTCAAAAGTTTTAACAATGGATACAAATGCATTGACACAGCAATATATTGATTTAACAAGAGAAATAGAATTGCATGATTTACAAGAAAAAGAAGAGCAAATGAATCATAATGAAGAAGTTGTTAAAAAAGGAAAGAGATTTTCTTTTGATGCACCAGAGCTTGCGAGGAAACCTTCAGTATATGAGGATAAATCACATGTGACAATTGTGAGAACAATTGTTATTTTGGCATTGGTTTGTTTAATTATTGTCGTCATATGGTATGGATTTTATTCGACACGTTCAAAAGATCCTGATCCATCATTTCAGCCACAGAATCCTCCAACTGTAGAAGGAAATGTAGGAAATGATTCTGAAGATTATCAAGATCCAGAAAAGAACCCTGTATCAACACAAGTACAAATAGAGAGAACTGATGTTTTAAATTTTCATATCAAACTACCAACAGGTGCAGAAACATTTAAATTTAAGATGGAATTTGGCAATCGTTCATGGGCCAAAATGTACCTGAATGGGGAATCATCAATATATAGTGGGTTTGAAGAAAGAATGTATAAT
>CATOPA010000077.1 GCA_951801965.1 uncultured Erysipelotrichaceae bacterium
TTGCGGGTCAGTGCATAGGAAAAGTAAACAGTATAACATTTTTAAAAAGGGTTAGAGATTTGTAAAATGATATGTTATAATGAAAGGCACAGATATGGAGGATAGAAAAATGATTTGCTATAGTAAAGAAGATATAGAAGAGTTAAGAAATCATGAGGGAAAGTATTATATTCCTGATGCTTTGTTTGATACAATGCAATATAAACTTGTAAGATTAGAAGTGAAATGGGCATATGTTGCATGCTTGAATGTTTTATTAAAAAGCCCAACATATGATAAAGATTTGAGAGCTTCTCTTAAGGATGATCATCCAGAAATTGTTCAAGTTCTTAAAGATTTAGCTAATAAAAAAGTTGATAAAGAAAAAATTGAAGGATATCTTCATGAATTAGAAGAACAGGGACTCATTGAAAGAGTTGGAAGAGATGTTTATTTGAAAAAAATATCATGTATTTTTTAGATAAATGACTCAAGGAGAATGACGATGTTTAATCAAATTGTAAAATTATTTATCAAAGACAGTGAAAATATATCAAGACCAGATGTAAGAGAGAAGTATGGAACTTTGTGTAGTATATTATCTATTATATGCAATGGTGTGATGGTTATTTTTAAGTTGTTATTTGGATATTTAACTCATTCTGTTGCTATACAAGCTGATGGATTGAATAACTTATCTGACATGGGAAGCAATTTAGCGACTTTTTTTGGTTTTAAATTGGCGAGTAAGCATCCTGATAGTGATCATCCTTATGGTCATGGAAGATATGAATATATTACAGGATTGGTTATTGCTTTTTTAATATTATTAGTTGCTTTTTCTTCTCTTAAAGAATCGCTTTTAAAAATATTTTATCCTGAAGATTTAAATTTTCAATTAAGTGCAGTTATTGTTTTGATTGTTTCTATTTTTATAAAATTATGGATGGCGTTTTTTAATAGAAAAGCAGGGGATTTAATTGCATCTCCATCTTTAAAAGCAGCAGCTCAAGATAGCTTAAATGACGTAGTGACAACATTCTCAACACTTGTTTCACTTTGTATGAGTTTGGTTACAGATTTACCACTTGATGGTATAATAGGAACATTTGTATCTTTATTTGTTTTAAAAGCAGGTATAGATATTTTTAAAGATACTGTTGATCCTTTATTAGGAAAAGCTCCTGATAAAGAAGAAATTCAAGAAATTTATCATTACGTTTTATCATTTGATAAAATTTTAGGTATTCATGATTTTATGATGCATGACTATGGTCCAGGCAGAAAGTATATGACATTTCATGCAGAGGTAAATAGTCAAGAAGATGTGATGATTATTCATGATCAGATAGACACAATTGAAAGAAAAATATTAGAAGATTTTAACATTTTAACAACTATTCATATGGATCCTATTGATATGAATGATGAATTAACAAATCAATTACGAAAACAAATTTATGATATTGTTGTTGGTATTAATCAAAGTTATAGCATTCATGATTTTAGAGTTGTGAGTGGTCCAACACATACAAATCTCATCTTTGATGTTTTATTACCAGCAGGTGATCAGACGAGTCATAAGGAATTAAAAAAATGTATTTATCATGAAGTTCAAAAATTGAATCCAAATTATTATTGTGTTATACAAATTGATCATGCTTTTTATTAAACTGTCGAAAAATCGACAGTTTTCATTTTTTTTACACATTTTTATGTTATACTAAACGTCAGTGAGATATTCATTTATGAAATAATCATAAGATAGTAGAGTATTCATATAATATATAGAAAATCTTTAGAAATTTTTAATTTATTATTTCATAAATCAGTAGAATTTTATTGTATAGTATGATAGAGGTGGTTAGATGAATAAAAAAGGTAAAATTATTATGTATGGATCTGTTTATGCTTGTCTTTTCATTATGTTTTCTCTTTTTTGGGCCATTCAAACATTTTCTTTGCAGTCATTAAATCAGATTATTTATCATATGAAATTTCAATCTTCACAGTTTGATGTAGGAATTGTTTATGACTTTTTGATTAAAGTTGTTCCTTTGACGATTCTTGTATCTTTTTTAGTAACTAAAGTATTATCATATCTTGTTAAGAAGAAAGAGCGAGTCTTTCATAAATATTCTCCAATACTTTGTGTATTGACAATTGTTATGACTTTGACTATCACATGTTTAAAATTAAATGTGGTTGCTTATTTCGTACATAAAAGTGAAACAAGTTCTTTTTATCAAAAAAACTATGTTGATCCTAAAAGTGTTCAAATGTCTTTTAATGGAGAAAAGCATAATTTAATTCATATTTATTTGGAATCAGTTGAAACAACATATTTATCTAAGAAGAATGGTGGTCAATTTAATACATCATTGATGAGTCAATTAGAGGGATTAGCACTTGATAATATTCATTTTTCTCATAATTCTCAATTAGGGGGGGCACTGACATTAGAAGGAACACAGTGGACAACCGCTTCTGTTATTGCACAAACTTCAGGAATTACTTCTTCTTTGTCATTAGATGAAAAGTTTTATGAAAAGGATTCAGAATTTTTACCAGGAGTTTATTCATTAGGAGAATTTTTATCAGAAAATGGTTATCATCAAGAAGTGATTATGGGTTCAAATGCTGACTTTGCTGGTATTTCTAATTATTATAAACAACATGGCAATTATAAAATCATGGATTATAATCAAGCACTTCAAGATGGGAAAATCCCTGAAGATTACCATGTCTTTTGGGGATATGAAGATCAAAAACTTTTTTCAATCGCAAAAGATGAAATTACTCATCTGGCTCATCAGGATGGTCATTTCAGTGTTGAAATTATGACTATAGATACACATACACCATATGGCTATGTTTGTGATCAATGTCCTCAAACATATGATAATCAGTATAAGAATGTGATTGCTTGTCAGTCTCATCAAGTCTATGAATTTGTAAAATGGATTCAACAACAAGATTTTTATAAAGATACAACAATTGTAATTACTGGTGATCATAAAAGTATGGCATCTCAATTTTTTGATCAGTATTGTGATACTGATTATATACGAACACCTTATAATTGTTTTATTAATTCAGTTGTGGATACATCAAATACAAAAAATCGTTCTTTTAATGTTGTAGACATGTATCCAACGATTTTAGCATCTATAGGTGTTGATATTGATGGTGAAAGGTTAGGACTAGGAACCAATTTATTTTCTAATGAAGAGACTTTATTAGAAAAGTATTCTTTAGAATATATCAACAATGAACTTTCAAAAACAGACTTGTTTTATCAAAATGAATTGTTACAAAGTCAAAAGAAAAATAGAGATTTTTATAAGTAGTTCATTTTATGCTTAAGAAGTAAATATGAACAAGTGATAAATTTTATAAGAAAGATAAAACACATCAATAAATGGTGTGTTTTATTATTTATACTTAAAATCACTGATTAAGACAAAAGGTTCAGATAAATGTATTAAATTGTTATTTTTATAGACTTTTTTACCAATTTGTTTATAAAAAATATAAAAGTGATAGAAGCTATGATATACTTTAAAGCGAAAGAAGGGATGATATATGAATAAAGAAGATATAAGATTATTAGAAGAAAAATTAGTTTTTTCATCATTTACACATTATGATGCTTATGCGATAGCGAATTCAATTTTTGAAAGGGTAAAAAGAGAAAAACTAAGAAGAATTGGTATAAGAGTCACAATTCATGGTGTTGTTGTTTTCCAATATTTAATGGATGGAAAAGAAGAAGATCGTTGGTTAAAAAGAAAACAGCGTACAGTAGAAGAATTGGGACATAGTGGATATTATCTATTTTTAGAAAATGAGGAATCTCATATTTATCAAAAATATGAAAATGATGAAAAATATGTTATTTGTGGTGGCGGTTTTCCAATATGTGTCAATGGAGAAAATATTGGTGTGTTCTGTATATCAGGATTATCACATGAACAAGATCATCAATTGATTGTTGATGCTTTTGAACAATATTTAAGTCAAGAGGAGAATAAGAAATGAAATTAGGGATTTTAGGAACAGGAATGATTGTCAAAGACCTATTAAAAACAATTGATGAGATTCATATAGATGCAATTTCTATTTTAGGAACACAACAAACAAAAGATGAAACTCAGCAATTAGTAAAACAATATCAACTAGATCAAGCTTTTTATGATTATGATATGATGTTAAAAAGTGATATTGACACAGTATATGTTGCCTTACCAAATCATTTACATTATTCTTTTTCAAAAAAAGCAATAGAAGCTGGTAAACATGTTATTATTGAAAAACCAATCACATCAAATGTTAAAGAATTGCAAGATTTAATTAAAATTGCTGATGAGAAAAATCTAATGATTTTTGAAGCAATGAACATTCATTACTTACCCTCTTATCGATCATTAAAAGAAAATCTGTCTAAAGTAGGAAAAGTGAAAGTTGTTAATTTTAATTATAGTCAGTATTCTTCAAGATATGATGCTTTTAAAGAGGGGAATATTTTACCTGCTTTTGATTATCATAAATCTGGTGGTGCATTAATGGATATACATGTTTATAATATCCATGCAATTATGGGATTATTTCAAACACCAATAAATAATTATTATTTTGCAAATGTAGAAAAGAATATTGATACAAGTGGTATGATGGTCTATGATTATGGGATGTTTAAAGCAGTTTCTATTGGGGCAAAAGATTGTCAAGCACCAGTTGTTTCAACAATTCAAGGAGATCAAGGTGTTATTGTTATTCATAAACCAGTCAATCAGATGATGAAGTACAGTTATATTGATAACAATGCTCAACAAATAGATTATGATTTTAATGAAGGTAAGCATAGATTGTTTTATGAGTTTATGGAATTTAAAAGAATGATAGATGAAAAAGATTATCAAGGGCAACAAGAAATGTTAAGTTTATCTTTAGAAATCTCTAAAGTGATGGAAAAAGCGAGACAACAACAAAATATTATCTTTGATGCCGACAAATAAAATTTATACTTTTGAAATCAAGTCAAAATATAATCTCAGTGAAAGGAAATAGAAAAATGAAAGAAAATCAATTAGTATTAGGATATATTGGAAATGGTAAAAGTGCAAATAGATATCATATTCCTTTTGTATTGCAAAGACCAGATAAGTTTTTTATAAAGACTATTTTTGATATTTGTATAAGACATGATATATGGAAGCGTATTGATGGTATTCATTATAGCCAAGATATTGATGATATATTAAATGATCCCGAAATTGACATGGTTGTTATTTGTACAGGACATCATTTACATTATCAATATGCAAAGATGGTTTTAGAGGCTGGAAAGCATTGCTTAGTAGAAAAACCATTTATGGAAAATAGTCAACAAGCTAAAGAAATTTTTGCTTTAGCAAATCAAAAGGGGTTGTTTATATCTGCTTATCAAAATAGGAGATATGATAGTGATTTTTTAACTGTTCAAAAAGTCATTGAAAGTGGAAAACTAGGAGACTTATTAGAATTAGAAATGCATTTTGATTATTATCGACCAGAAATACCTGAAAGTATTCATAAATTTGATGCTGCTCATTCATATTTGTATGGTCATGGATGTCATACACTTGACCAAGTGATTAGCTATTTTGGAAAGCCTGATCATATTCATTATGATGTTAGACAATTACTTGGAAGTGGTCGTTTTAATGATTACTTTGATTTAGACTTATATTATGGAACTTTAAAAGTTTCTGTGAAATCAAGTTATTTTAGAATAAAAGAACGTCCTAGTTTTATTGTTTATGGAAAAAAAGGAATGTTTATAAAAGAAAGTAAGGATAGACAAGAAGAGCATCTTAAATTGTTTTATATGCCAGATCATGATGATTTTGGACAAGATTTACCACAGCATTATGGAGTATTAACATATATTGATGATGCAGGTTGCTTCCATGAGGAAAAAGTCCCTTCAGTCAATGGAGACTATGGTAGGGTTTATGATGGTATTTATGAATCAATTGTTCATGGAAAAGAACAAGCTATCAAACAGGAAGAAACATTACTTCAAATGCAAATTTTAGAGACAGGAATCAAAGATTTAAAATAAAGATAGTGTTTTGCACATATCTTTTAATAATGTTTTGTTTTATTGTATATGATTGAAAAAAGAATATTCAGTATATATTGCAATGCAAGTTGCGAATAAAAAGTAGCTATTTTGTATTCCTTTTCTTCGTTAGGAAGACAGATATGATAAGTACATTTTTTTGTGAGAGGGGCTTCTTCATCAGATGTAATAATGATTGTTTTTGCATGTTTCTTTTTTATAATATCTATACACTCATTAAAAGTTTGAGCTTGACCACTATATGTTATAAAGAGGGCACAATCATCTTGAGTTAAAGCATGACTGATATATTTTTCTTCATTATTATCAGTCGCAAGTATTGGGAAATAATGAATTTTAATCATTTTATTTATAAATGCTTGAGCAGTTAGTTTTGAATCTCCTATTGCAAATATAAAGATACGATTTGATTCGAAAAGACATTGAGCTATTTGTGTAAGACTTTTTTTATCTATTTGAGAATGTAATAAATGAATGCTTTCTTTATAGAGAGAATAAATATTATTGATAATATCTTCAGAAGTTTCATTGTATTGAAAAGGAATGCTGTAACTGACTTTTTTTGTAAGAAACTTATTTGCTTCCCTTTCTTGAATTAAACGCATTTTTAAATCTCTAAACCCTTTTAAAGAAAGTTTTTGACAGACTCTTATAATAGTAGAATGAGATGTATATGTCTTTTTTGCAAGTTGATTGATTGTTATAGAATCTATCTGATCAAAATGATTTAAAAGATAATTTACTACTTGTTTTTCTGTATCAGTAAAGTTCTTATTATTTTTTAATTTATCTAAAATAGTCATGTATATCACCTTTAATTATTAAAACATATTTTGATGATTATTTCCATATTTACATAAGAGAAATGATAATTCATTTTAAATATAGGATATTTTGAAAAATAAAATATTCTGATATATTCTGAGTCAGATTATGTTACAATAGGAATATAGAAGGAGTGTTTTTTATGAGTGAAGAAAATAAACATCAAAGAAGAAAGAGATATAAAGGGAAGTATCCACAAAAATTTAGTGAAAAATATAAAGAACTCCATCCTGAGTTATATCCTGAAACAATAGAAAGAGTCATTTCAAAAGGAAGTACACCAGCAGGAATGCATATTTCTATTATGGTTGATGAGATATTAGAATTTTTTGATATTCAGCCAGGGCAAATTGGTCTAGATTGTACTTTGGGTTATGGTGGTCATACATTAAGAATGCTTGAAAAAATGGAAAATCAAGGGCATCTTTATGCCTTGGACATAGATCCAATAGAAATTGAAAAGACGAGGGAAAGACTTCAAAAGAAGGGTTATGATCATCATATTTTGACGATCATTCAAACGAATTTTAAAAATATTGATAAAGTTTCTCAAGAAGTTGGACTCTTTGATTTTGTTTTGGCAGATTTAGGCGTTTCATCAATGCAAATTGATAATCCACAAAGAGGTTTTTCATATAAAAAAGATGGTCCATTAGATCTTAGATTAAATCCTCATAAAGGAGAACCAGCATCATTAGTATTAAAAAAATTAACAAGAAATGAATTGGAAAATATTTTAGAAGAAAACTCAGATGAACCATATGCAAAAGAGATTGCAAAAACAATAGACTCTTTTATGAAATCAGGTGTTGAGATTGATACAACAAAAAAGCTTTATCAGGTTATAGAAAAATCATTATCTTTTATTAATGATGTGAATAAAAAAGATATCATCAATAAAACTGCAGCAAGAGTTTTTCAGGCTCTAAGAATAGAAGTTAATCAAGAATTTCAAGTGTTATATGATTTTGTTGATAAGTTACCTAGTATTTTAAAACCTGGAGGAAAAGTAGCTATTTTGACATTTCACTCAGGAGAAGATAGAATTGTGAAAAAGTCATTTAAAGAATTAAAGCAATTAGGAATTTATAAGGATGTTGCAAGAAATGTCATTCGACCAACTCAGGAAGAGTGCTATCGTAATTCTCGTGCAAAATCTACAAAAATGAGATGGGCTATTAAGAGTGATACAATTGAATAAATATTTGTTTTGAAATAAGCAAATCATTTTCAAATAGGAAAGATGACTATATGGAAATGATTTTTTATTTTATAAAAAATTTCATACTATTGAATTGAATGTGATTGAAAAGACAAGAATATATATAAGTTTAATAGATGAAAAGGAGTCTTAAGTCATGGAGTGGATTCAAATGTTTTGTGTTTTAGAAATTGGCATGTGTTTTGGGGCAGGAATTATGATGGTTATCAATACAATGGATAATGATAATAGAAGAAAAAAGCCAGATGAAAAAAAAGGGATTAAGTAATATAATCCTTTTTTATTGATGATTTATTATGAAAGGTACAATCATTATTCTAATATTTTAAATAAATTATCTTTCATAATAAGATGTGTATTTGCTTTGAGTGAGTTATTTAAAACTCTTAAAACATTCACTCCATCAGATTCTTTATAAAATTTTGATGCTTGATGATAAGGTATACAACCTAACATTTTTCTTGAAATCAATCTTTTTTCTAACTCTAAAGGATTTGCTTCAATAAATAAAGAATCATCAAATAATTGATAGATATCGTTCCAAGGTTTTTCATTAAGTAATAAATAATTACCTTCAATGAGAACAATCTGACTATTTATGAGTATTTTATCTTCCTCAGGATTATGTATAGCTCTATTATAAAGAGGCCAATATGTATCCTGTTTTTTGGTTTCCTTAATTTTTTCTATAAATTTATCAACATCGAATGTCTCTGGACATCCCTTCACGTCTTTCATCAATATTTGTTTTCCATCTCTTTGAATATAATGGCAATCTAAATAATCTTGATATCTATGAAATCCATCCATTCCAATTGTTTGTATTGGTATTATATTATCAAGAGAATGAGATAAATATTCTAAGAATAAAGATAACGTTGTTTTTCCGCATCCTGGAGGAGCTGCCAATAAAATCAGTATTCTTTTATTTTTTTCCTTTTGCATATTTGTCCATTTTTTTAATAATGGTATAAATATATTTTGAACATTTTCTTCGTAAAATTGTGCAGTGATAGAATGCCCATTGACATTCAAATTATAGTTTTTCATATTTATCATCTCCTGGTATATTGTAATTTATTTCTTTATAATACAATTTTTCATTTGATTAATCAGTATCATATTCTCTTTTTCTTTAACAATAAATGTTTATAAAATTATATCATTTTATGTAAATAGCTGTAAATAATATTCTCAAATAAGTGAAAGGAATTTTTTAGGTAATTATTCTCCAAATACCTATTTGACAAATAGCTTTTCAGAAGCGGATTTATTATTACAGCAATATAAGGATTCAGATATATCATATATACTTTCTTATTCAATTATGTTCAAATCATTTAAATATTAGGTAAAATACTTAACAAAGCAATGCAAGGGGAAATTATTGAAGAAATAGTTATAAATGATAATTATCGAGTATAAATAAAAAAGAGATTAAAATATTAAAAGTCTCTAAAATTAAGATTTTTTCATACATTTTATAATTTAAATTATTTACAATTTTCTTTGATTGAATTGTAACAATTATTGGATTTATCATATATGAAAGATATAAACTATACTATTTTGTGTTTTTTAAGCAGGGCAATCAAGAGCTTATTT
>CATOPA010000078.1 GCA_951801965.1 uncultured Erysipelotrichaceae bacterium
ATGAGAGTGTTGGATAATGATTATGGCAAAAAAATAAGGAAAGGATATCTAAAGAGATATAAGGGAAAGATAATGAAGAAAAAATTATGCTTGTTAGTTGTCGTATTGATGTTATGTGCTTGTCATAAGTCAAATCAAGAACCACAAAAGCAGTTATTCAAAAAGAAGATTTTCAATTTCAAACAGTACAAACACCATACATATATGTTCGTTCACCTGTCGTTTTTGAAGATACGGTTTATATGGCAGTAGCTGATGACAAGGATGAAGAGCTTGACTTGAATCATCTCGTTGAATTGAATCTTAAAACGAATGAGACAATAAATCTCTTTGATACAGAACATGAATATGGAAATATTCAAGGACTTGCAGTGAATAAAGATTGGTTACTTTTTCATGATATGGATTTATGGGGTGTTAAGGATAATATATGGTTCATGAATAGAAAAACAAAAGAAATGAAAAAGATCAATCAAATTGCAACAGAAGCACCATCATTTACTGTTCCTATATTGATAGATGATTATATTATTTGGAATGAAGAAGAGAAATTTGTTGATGGGAAAATTAAGGGTTCCATCTATATTTATAATTGTCGTACAAATGAGAAGAAAAGAATTGCTGAAATGGATGAAATGGGTGTTCATAATTATTTAATTAGACATAATGGATATAAACTTTTATGGAGTGATACAAAAGATAATCAATCTTATTATCATATTTATGATATGGAAACAGAATCTTTGAAACTTATTCCAACAACTAGACAGTATGCAATGCATCCTATTCTTTTAGATAATTACATTGTTTCAGATGAATTTGATAAGGAAAAACTTCCACGCTTAATGATCTATAATATTCATACTGGACAACATAAGGCATATTCAGGAGTTATGAATGGTTATTATCCTTATCATAATCTTGTTATTGGAAGCAATGGAGAAGAAGCCAATGTATATTCTGTTCAAGAAGATCTTACACTTAAAGAGGAACATGCTTTTAAACTTTATGAGTCATCGTCATTAACTGATGATTACTGTATTGTTGATGAAAGTGTTATCTTTATAAAAAAGAACAATCAAGGAACTATGCTTTATATTTTGATAAATGATAATGTTGATTTTTAAAGAAGTAGAGTTAAAATAATAAAGGTAAATGGTTATATTTTACATATAGTCATTTATCTTTTCATTTTATGAGATAGCTTGAAAATAATAAAGTCATTCTGTCAATCATTTTTAAGATGGAAATATTTTCTATCGACATATTTTGATGTTATATGCAAAAAAGATATAAATTATGTGAGATATATGCTATAATACCTCTGATAAACAAAAAAGTTAGGAGATACATATGATAGGCTATTATAATTATACAACCATTTTAACATATTTAAGTTTAATAAGTGCTTTGTTGGGAACACATATGGCAATTTGTGGATATTATGTAAATGCACTTATTTGTTTATTGGTTTGTGGTGTATTAGATTCTTTTGACGGAATTGTTGCACGTACAAAAAAAGATAGAACTGAGGAAGAAAAAAGATTTGGTATTCAGATTGATTCTTTAGTTGATATGTATAGTTTTGGTATATTTCCTGTCATTATTGGTTATTCAATAGGATTAAAGTCTCTTCTATGGTTTTTTGTTTTATGTGTTTATGCTATTTGTGCTGTGAGTCGTTTAGCGTATTTTAATGTTGCTGAAGAATTAAGACAACAGCAAACAACTGAAAAAAGAAAATACTATCAAGGATTGCCAGTAACAATGTCATCGTTGATTTTTCCTTTAGTTTATTTGACTTCTGTTTTCTTTAAGGAAAATATGGTTTATGTCTATGGTGGAACATTGTTTGTTGTGGCTATGGCATTTGTGATAGATTTTAAGGTTATTAAACCAGGTTTAAAAGGAATTTTTGGTTTGATTGTTGTAGGAATTTTAATTATGTTAGGATTGATTGCTCTATAATGAAAATTTATGATAGAAAAGGGCGAGAGGTTATTGTTGACCAAAGCCAGAATCGTTTTTTAAAATTATTATATAGTCATTTTATAGGAAGATGTCTTTTGAAAATTCTGACACTTCCATTTGTTACTGCGATTGGTGGAGCTTATATGAAAAGCTCTCTCTCAAAAAGAAAAATACAGCCTTTTATTATAAAAAATCATATAGATATGAATGATTATATTGTTGAAGATTTTCATAGCTATAATGATTTTTTTACTCGCCATATTCAAGAAGGAAAAAGAATTATTGCAGAAGAAAAAGATCAATTGATTGCTCCAGCAGATTCAAAATTAACTTATTATCGTATTGAAAATGATTTGCATATAAAGATTAAAGATAGCCTTTATTCATTAGAAGATTTATTACAAAATAAATCTTTAGCAAAGCAATATGTTGGAGGAGTCTGTTTAATTTTTAGACTAACAGTAGATGATTATCATCGCTATTGTTTTATTGATGATGGAACAAAAGAAGAGGATTGCTATATTCCTGGTATTTTTCATACTGTGAATCCTATTGCAAATGATTATTATCCCATTTACAAACAGAATTCACGTTCTTATTCCTTATTACATACCCTACATTTTGATGATGTTGTAATGATGGAAGTGGGAGCAATGATGGTTGGAAAAATTGTCAATCATTCTATCAAGGATTTTTCTAAAGGTGATGAAAAGGGATATTTTGAGTTTGGTGGTTCTACAATTGTTGTTTTATTGAAGGATATTGTTGATATAGATAAAGATATTATTGAAAATTCGTCAAGAAATGATGAAACACGTGTTTTGATGGGTGAAAAAATTGGTGTGAAGAAAGCCAGTGTAACAAAAAGTGTATAGGAGGATAAGGAAATGTCAAAGGTCATAGCAATAACAAATCAAAAAGGTGGAGTTGGTAAGACAACAACAAGTGTCAACTTAAGTGCTGCACTTGCATATATGGGAAAGAAAGTCTTGTTGATTGATATTGATCCTCAAGCAAATGCGACTCAAGGTATTGGGATAGATCGTTCTTTATTAGAACTTTCGGTTTATAATGCGATAACTCAATCAGTACCTTTAAATAGAATCATCTTACCTACAGATGTTGAGGGGTTAGATATTGTTCCAGCTAATATTGATTTAGCAGGTGTTGATATTGAGCTTTCTCAAGTGAAGTCAGGAAGAGAACAAAGATTAAAAAAAGCTTTAGATATGGAAAGGGATAAATATGATTATGTTATTATCGATTGTCCACCTGCTTTAGGATTATTAAATACAAATGCTTTAACGGCTTCAGATACAGTTTTAATTCCTGTTCAATGTGAATACTATGCATTAGAAGGATTGACACAATTATTAAATACTATTTTATTAACACAAAAAGTGTTTAATGAAGATTTGACAATAGAGGGAGTTTTACTTACAATGTTAGATTCTCGTACAAATCTAGGAACAGAAGTTTCTCAAGAAGTGAGAAAGTATTTTAAAGAGAAGGTTTATGATACTGTTATTCCTAGAAATATTAAACTATCAGAAGCGCCAAGTGAGGGATTAAATATCTTTGATTATGATAAGACCTCTGAAGGAGCTAAAGCATATGCAAGACTTGCAAAGGAAGTGGTGAAACGTAATGGTAACTAAAAAAAGAAAAAAAGCTCTTGGGAAAGGGTTAGAGGATATGTTTGATGGAGCAAATTTACAATCAGTTATTGATGAGATTGAAAAGAAAGCACCACAAATGTCACAGGTTGAAGTCCCTTTAAAAGAGATTAGACCAAATCCATATCAACCTAGAAAGCATTTTGATGAAGAAAAGTTGAATGAATTGGCTCAATCTATTAAAGAACATGGAATTTTTCAGCCGATTATTTTAAAACAATCCATACATGGTTATGATATTGTTGCTGGGGAAAGACGTTTTAGAGCGGCTTCTATTGTTGGATTAGAAACAGTTCCAGCAATTCTTGTAGAGTTCTCTGATCAGCAAATGATGGAAATTGCTTTACTAGAAAATATTCAAAGAGAAGATTTGAATGCAATAGAAGAAGCACAGGCTTATCAATCTATGATGAGTACATTACATTTAACTCAAGAAGAATTATCAAAGAGAGTTGGTAAGTCAAGAACACATATTGCGAATACTTTAAGATTGTTGAAAATGCCTGCAAAGATGCAAGATTTTGTTTTGAATGGACAATTAACAATGGGGCATATTAAACCCTTAATTACTATAGATGAAAATAAAGCATTACAAATTGCACAAAAAGCAATTGATGAACAATTGTCTGTAAGAGCGGTTGAGGATATTGTTAAGGGAATTAAACTTGCTGATGCAAGAAAAGCAAAACCAAAAGAAGAGAAACCAAAAGAATATACTTATGTTGAAGGATTATTAAGAAAAAAATATCGTACAAAGATTAAAGTAGATAATGGTTCAATTACAATTAAGTATACAAATACAAGTGATTTAAATAGAATCTTAGAATTAATGGGTGTTATAGAAGAAGATTAGATAATTGCGATGCAATTATCTTTTTTGTGAGGTATAAAATGAATAAAAAAATGAATTTATTAGAGGGTCCAATATTTTCAACATTGATGAAACTCTCTTTACCAATTATGGGAACGTCATTTATACAAATGGCTTATAATTTAACAGATATGATTTGGATTGGAAAATTAGGCTCTCATGCAGTTGCAGCTGTTGGGAGTGCAGGCATGTATATGTGGTTATCTAATGGATTGATTACATTGTCTAAAATGGGTGGCCAAGTCTGTGTAGGACAGTCTATAGGAGCTCATCAAAAAGAAAGTGCTACACAATATGCCGTTGGAACAATTCACTTAGGAGTCTTATTTGGACTTATTTATGGGATGTTTGCACTCATCTTTCATCAACAAATGATAGCTTTTTTTCATTTGACATCTCAGGAGGTTATTGCTCAAGCAGAGATTTATTTGATGTTAACTTGTGGTTTTGTCATTGTTCATTTTATGAATCAGATTCTTACAGGTTTGATGACAGCTATAGGAAATAGTCAACATCCTTTTATTGCAACAACGGCAGGATTGATCTTAAATATTATTTTAGATCCTTTGTTTATTTTTACATTTGATATGGGTGTGATGGGAGCAGCACTTGCAACGATCATAGCTCAAGTTGTTGTTTTTATATTTATGATTGTTTTTGCCAAAAGAGATACAATTTTATTTGATCAGATGAATATCTTAGAGAAGCAAAAGAAAGAAGTTTTTTATAAAATACTTAAAATTGGGGTTCCAACAGGAATACAAAGTATGTGCTTTACATTTATTTCAATGATTATAGCAAGATTTATTGCTACATTTGGAGATGTTGCTATAGCAGTACAAAAAGTAGGATCACAAATTGAGTCTATCACATGGATGAGCACAGAAGGTTTTGGAAGTGCTGTAAATGCCTTTACAGCTCAAAATTATGGTGCAAAATCATATGAACGTGTCACCAAAGGAAATTCAATATCTTTGAAAACTTCTCTTTTATGGGGATTATTAACCACATTTCTTTTATTTGTTTTTGCAAGACCAGTATTTCAAATTTTTATTAGTGAAAAAGATGTTATTCCTTTAGGCGTTGATTATTTACAAATTTTAGCCTTCTCGCAATTATTTGTTTGTATAGAAGGAACCCTAGGTGGAATTTTAAATGGATTAGGAAAAACATATATTCCTTCAACTGTCTCTATCACATTAACAGCAGCAAGAATACCTCTTGTTATGATATTAGTCAATACACCCCTTGGATTAAATGGAATCTGGTGGGCAATTACACTATCAAGTATTGCTAAAGGTATTGTTATTCTCATTTGTTTTGTTTTTACATTTAAGAAGCTTCCCCAAAATACAGAAGTTTAAGTCTCATTAAACTTTTGTATTTTTTGATATAAATGTATTATGAAAGGACTTCAAATTATATTTATGACTTTCTTATAAAAGAATATAGGCTTTTTTACTATTTTACATAGTATTTAAAACTGTTTATATAGACAATAAAGGGTTTGTTTGATAATATATATTTATAGACGGACAAGGAGAATGAAAGATGAAAATAATTACAGATACAGGAACAATGTTTTCACCAGAAGAAGGGAACCAAAAAGGTATTGTTGTTTTACCACTAAATGTGATTGTTGATAAAAAGAGTTATAAAGAATTTGTTGATATTCAAAGCCAAGAATTTATAAATATGGTTAAGGAAGGACACATTCCTCGTTCATCACAACCATCTGTTGGTGAAGTTATGGAAGTGTTTGAAAAATATCAGGATGAAGAAATTTTAGTGATTAATATGGCAGATGGATTGTCTGGTACATATCAAACATCTTTGGGAGTGAGAGAAACAATGGAACATAATGAGAATATTCATGTGATGAATTCTATGACATTATGTGGACCTCAAAGATATTTAGTAGAAAAGGCTCTTGACTTAAAAGCAAAAGGTTTCAATTTAGAAAGTATAAAACAAGAATTATACAAGTCTATTGCAACTGAAAAATCATTTCTTATTCCTCAAGACTTTGGTTTCTTAAAAAGAGGAGGACGCTTGACTCCACTTGCTGCAACATTAGGTGGAATGTTGAAGATTATTCCTGTAATGACAACGACAAAAGATGGAAAAAGATTAGAAAAGTTTACAATAAAGAAAACAATGAAGAGTGCTGTAAAAGAAATTATTAAATCTTTTCAAGAATTAGGTGTTGATGAAAACTATAAAATATTCGTTTCTCATGCTGATGTTTTAGAACAAGCAAAAAAGGTCGTTGAACAAATTCAACAATCATTTGAAAATGTCGTTATTGAATTGTATGAATTGTCTCCTGCTTTTATTACACAGGGTGGACCTGGGTGTATTGCTATTCAAACAATGAGAATTTAAAAAAGAAATCTTTAAGATTTCTTTTTTAGTTGAGAATTTGATTCACTAAGGGATTAGGAATTAATTCTTGATATGTTTTTTCTATCCAGTCTTTTGTCAGACCGTTTTTGTAGTGATAGTGTGTCTTTTCTAATTGATCACTATACTGCTCTAAAGGAATTAACTGAAAATTATGTAATGACTGATCATAATAATTAATAATAGGAATATATTGAATATTTTTTATTGTAAATTTCTGATTATCTTTTTGAATATCTAAAGAAACCATCAAAGAAACATTATAAGCATTTATAAATTCATGACTCGCTCGATCAACAATTGGATCAGCAGACACGAAATTCCCTAATGAATACATACAGAGCGTTTTGCCATTATTTATCCATTCCATAGGTTGAGCACAATGAGAATGATTTCCGATAATAATATCGACACCTAAGTCACTGAGATATTGAGAAACTTCTTTTTGCTGTGAGTCAACTTGATATGTGAACTCTGTACCCCAATGCATCATAGCAATAAGAATATCACAATTTTTTCGCGTTTCAGTAATTTCATTTTTTAATATATTTTTATATTCTTGTGTAAATTGGCGGTCTTTTGGATTATTGAATAATCCAACTTTTTCTCGACTTTCTTTACTAACAATTTGATTTGTTGCATATGTATAGGAAACAAAGCCGAATTTAATACCGTTAATTATTTTATATTTTCCTTGTTGACGTTCTTCTTGATTATAATATGTACCCACTGTTAGTATATCCTTCTTTTTTAAGAAATCAAGAGTGTTATTGATTCCCTTGTTACCACGATCATTTGCATGATTATTGGCGGTTGATACGACTTCTAAATCTAGTGAAGCGACTTGTTCACCAATTTCTTGAGAAGCATTGAAAGAGTAACCAATACCCGATATTTTCAGTTCATCTCCACCTATTGGCGTTTCTAGATTTGCTATTGATAAATCATCTTTTTGAAAGTAGGAACGAACCAAATCATAATAACCTTTGTCCTGAGAATCTTTTTCTATCCAATCATAATAAGGCTGTTCATATAATAAATCACCCACAAAAGTGCATTTTACAGTTTGGTTTGGCTCTGCCATTTTTTGAGGTGTAGTGTCAGAGGGCTGACAGCCACATAATAAAAGGCATAAACATATTGCCATATTTCTTAATTTCATATTCATCACCATACTTATTGTAAGATATAGTCAAAAAGAATACAATCTTTTAAGATATGAAAATTGATTTCAAGTTATGAAAAAACTTGATAGTTATTGATAATCTTTATTATAATAAAAGAAAGAATAAAGGAGGAATAAAATATATGAGTTTTCCTAAAGGATTTTATTGGGGTGGCGCAACTGCTGCTAATCAATTAGAAGGAGGATGGCAAGAAGGCGGTAAAGGAATTTCTTGTCCTGATATTTGCACTGGTGGAAGTGCAACAAGAAGTAAGAGAATTACACCTGTTTTAGAGGAAGGGACTTTTTACCCTAGTCATGATGCTATAGATCACTATCATAGATATAAAGAAGATATCGCATTGTTTGCTGAAATGGGATTTAAAATGTATCGTTTTTCTATTGCATGGACACGTATTTTCCCTCAAGGGGATGAAACAGAACCTAATGAGGCAGGATTAAAGTTTTATGAAGATTTAATTGATGAATGTTTAAAATATAACATTGAACCATTAATTACAATTTCTCACTATGAGGTTCCATTCCATTTAACAAAGAAATGGAATTCATGGGTGGATAGAAGAATGATTGATTGTTATTTGAATTTCTGTAAAGCTATTTTTACTCGTTATAAAGGAAAAGTCAAATATTGGTTAACATTTAATGAAATTAATAGTGCTACAACAGCAATGGGAGCATTTTTAGGGCAAGGTATTTTAAATGAAGTCAAAGCTATGGATTTTATGTCTCAAGTAGATAATCCAAACAATCGTTTCCAAGGATTGCATCATCAATTTTTAGCAAGTGCTCTTGCAGTAAAAATGGCACATGAAATTGATCCAAATTACCAAGTAGGATGTATGCAAATTATGGCAACAAGTTATGGTTTGACTTGTCATCCAGATGATCAAATCATTAACCAACAAAAAGGTCATTTGATGAACTGGTTCTGTAGCGATGTGCAATGTCGTGGAAAATATCCAAATTATATGAACCGTTATTTTAAAGAGAATAATATTACAGTTCATATGGAAGAAGGAGACGCTGAAATTTTAGCTGCTGGACCAGTTGATTTCTATACATGTTCATACTATATGTCTAATTGTCAAACTGCTGATCCAACAAAAGAAGCTGGTCAGGGAAATATTTTAGGTGGAGTTATGAATCCATATTTGAAAGCAAGTGATTGGGGATGGCAAATTGATCCAGTTGGATTAAGATTCTCTTTAAATGAAATTTGGGATCGTTATCAATTACCTATATTTGTTGTTGAAAATGGATTAGGTGCATATGATAAAATTGATGAAGATGGTAAGGTAAGAGATAATTATAGAATTGATTATCTAAGAAGTCATATTCAACAAATGCACGAGGCAGTATTAGACGGTGTTGATTTAAGAGGATATACTCCTTGGGGATGCATTGATTTAGTTTCTGCTTCAACTGGAGAGATGGCAAAACGTTATGGATTTATCTTTGTTGAAAGATATGATGATGGTACAGGAGATTTCTCAAGAAGAAGAAAAGAATCTTTCTATTGGTATAAAAAAGTTATTGAAACAAATGGTGAAGATTTAGATGATACTTTATAAGGTATCATCTTTTTTGGTAAAATAAAATAATTATTTTAGTAAAATATAAAATAAAATTTAT
>CATOPA010000079.1 GCA_951801965.1 uncultured Erysipelotrichaceae bacterium
TAAGAAACTGGCTATATTTAGATATGGCTGTTTATGGTGTTTATAACAATCTTGTTTGGGCATATCTAGAAGAAAATGATGCTTGTCCTGAATTTGCTGAAGGTGATGAAGAAATCTTAAAGAATGGTCATCCTGACTTTATTGGATTTAACTACTATAATACTGCTACAGTAGAAGCAAGTGATGGTACTGAAACAGAAGATCCCATTGCTGATCAACAAACAACAGGTGGAGTTGCTGGATTATATCGAGCATATAGAAATGAATATTTACCAACAACTGAATTTGGTTGGGAAATTGACCCTGTTGGTTTTAGAGGTACAATTCGTGAAATGTATTCAAGATATCATTTGCCAATGATTGTATGTGAAAACGGGATAGGGGCTTATGATCAATTAGAGAATGGATACATTCATGATTCATATCGTATTCAGTATTTAAGAGAACATATTCAGCAAATTAAAGAAGCAATTAGTGATGGTTGTGATATGATGGGATATTGTCCATGGTCTGCCATTGATTTGATTTCAACACATGAAGGTATGGTAAAAAGATATGGATTTATCTATGTGGATAGAGATGAATTTGATTTAAAAACATTAGATAGATATAGAAAAGATTCTTTCTATTGGTATAAAAAAGTCATTGCTAGCAATGGTGAAGATTTAACTGATGATTTTAAGAGAGAATAGGAGAATAATATGATTTATCTCACATTAGATATCGGTGGTAGTGCTATTAAATATGCATTAATAGATGATGAAATGACTATTTTAGAGAAGGGTCATGTAGAAGCACCTAAAGATAATATAGAACAATTTTTAAAAAACATCTTTTTACTTTATAATCAGTATAAAGATAAAATAAGTGGTATTGGTATTTCAATGCCAGGAGTTATCAACCCAAAAACAGGGTTTGCGAAAACAGGAGGGGCATTTTCTTTTATTGCAAATATTAATATAGTAGAGAAACTTCATGAGATAATTCCACTTCCTATCACAGTTGGAAATGATGCAAAATGTGCGGCTCAAGCTGAAATAGAATTGGGTTGCTTACAAGGTGTGGAAGATGCTGCAGTTATTATACTTGGAACTGGTATTGGTGGATGCTTAGTCATTGATGGTAAAATTCATATTGGAAGGTCATTTGCTTCTGGTGAGTTTTCATGTGTAAGTACAGCAAAGTATTGCTATGAAGATGAAGCAGATGAATGGTGTCAAGAAAATGGGATAGTTGGATTATTACGCTCAGTTCAAAAAGCTATGAATACAACACAAACATATACTGGAAAAGAAATATTTGAAATGGCTAATCAAAATCAAGCCGATGTGTTAAAAGGAATTGATGATTTCTGCAATAAACTTGTTCGTCAAATTTATAATCTTCAGGCTATTTTTGATCCACAAATGATTGCAATAGGTGGAGGAATTTCACAACAGCCTATATTGAAAAAGTATATTTCTCATCATATAGAAAGAATGTACCATTATTATCAGATTCATAATTATCCTCTTAAAAAGCCTGAGATAGTCATATGCCATTATGGAAATGATGCCAACCTTATAGGAGCATTATTACAATTAAAAAACAAAATGAAATCAATGGAAAAGTAATATAATTATGCTGTGATTTGTTTTATGGATGTATTACAATAGTAAAAGAATATAGGATAGATGTATATGATATAAATGAAGTGCATGTTTTTACATGTCATAAAATAATATCTTATATTTATTGGCAATTATTAAAAAGAGTCGAGATTTTATTCTTGTATTTCTCAATTTACTGATAAATAGGCCTATTTTAAATAGAAATAGGTCTTTCTTTATGTGTATTATCAAGATAACGTATACAAGAGATATTGTATATATTTTTCTAATACTATGAATATATATATTTATATTAATTATTTTTGAATGCTTTGCTAGAAAAAGAAATAACAAGATATGAAAAATATATGTAGAATAAGAGTGATAACCTTCGTTCTATTATAGATGAGATTCTATAAATCTAATCAATGAATATAAATAGGGATATAAATCATACTATAAAGTATATAGAAGAGTAAAATAGGTAATATAAATTTCATTATACTGAAGAAATGTATTATTTTATATAAAACAATATTGAAGAAATGTTATTTTTAATATAAAATAATATTGAAGAAATGTAATAGCAAGGAGGATGATAACTATGTATTTTAAAAGAAAGGCTTATGATAAGCTGAAAAATTGGAAATTCAATCACGCAAGTCATTATGCTATTATGTTAGAAGGTGCAAGACGTGTAGGTAAATCAACAATAGCAAAAACTTTTGCAGAAAATGAATATAAGTCTTATATTCTTATTGATTTTTCTATTGCTTCAAATGATATCATATCTTGTTTTGATGATATTAATCACTTAGATATGTTTTTTTTAAGATTACAAGCAGTGACTGGTATTACTTTATATGAACATGATTCTGTTATTATTTTTGATGAGGTTCAATTATTTCCTAAAGCCAGACAGGCAATAAAGCATTTGGTAAAGGATGGGAGATATCATTATATTGAGACAGGCTCATTGATATCTATTAAAAAAAATGTGAAAGATATTTTGATACCTTCTGAAGAAATGAAAATACAAGTTTATCCTATGGATTATGAAGAATTTTGTGATGCTATAAAGAATAATTATTCATTAATAAAACAGTTATATGATATGAAAAAGAGCATCGGACAAGAAGTGAATAGAAAGCTTATGAGAGATCTTAGGATTTATATGGCCGTTGGAGGAATGCCACAAGCTGTAGAAGCATATGTGAATGGAAGTAACTTTGCTTCTATTGATCATATTAAGCGCCAGATTATTAATTTGTATGAGGAAGACTTTAAAAAAATAGATCCCTCAGGAAAAATGTCAGCATTATATCATTCAATTCCATCTCAGTTAGCAAAAGATCAAAGGAAGTACCGTATTTCATCTGCGATAGGTAAGAGAGTAACAGGTAAAGAAGAAGAGTTATTGTTTGACCTATTAGATTCTAAAACAGTATTGCCGTGTTATAATTCTACAGATCCTAGAGTCAGTTTATCTTCTACAAAGGATTTTGATAGTTATAAGCTTTATTTGGCAGATACAGGCTTATTTGTCACTCTTATGTTTATAGATAGACCTATTGTGGAAAATGAAATTTATGCTAAACTTTTATCTGATAAATTACCAACAAATCTTGGCTTTTTATATGAAAATTTAATGGCTCAGATTTTATCTTCAATGGATAGAGAGCTATATTATCATACATGGGAAAAAACGAATAGTACTCATTATTACGAAGTGGATTTCTTGATTTCAAAAGGAACAAAAATTTCTGCTATAGAAGTCAAATCTTCAGGATTAGGAAAATATGAATCAATAAATGAGTTCTCTAAGAAGTATTCCCAACATGTATTAAATCGCTATGTTTTTTCACAAAAGGATTATCATCAAAAAGAAGGTATACAATTTATGCCTATGTACTTTGCAATGTTTATTTAAGAATCATAAAACTATAAACTCATAATTTTCACTACTTAAATAACCCAGAATTGTTTCATATATGAGGAATATAAATATTTATATTTTCTTTGCTTGTATAAAAATTCTCATTTTTTATCGTGATAAAAAAGTTGTGATTTCTTATTGAAATAGTGTATAATAAAAATAGAGGTGAAATGTAAATGTATAAGTTATTAGAACCATATGGGAAATTGGTTGATTTTTTAGGAGAGGCATTAGGAGATAATGTAGAAATTGCTTTGCACGATTTGACTTCTCAAGAACAAGAAATTGTTGCTATTGCCAATAAACATATTTCAGGAAGAGAAGTAGGGGCAAGATTATCCAATCTTTCTATTCACTATCTTGAAACCAAACAATATAAAGATCATGACTTTGTTATGAATTATAAAACAACGGGACCAGATGGAAAACTTCTTCGTTCAGCTACATATTTCATTAAAGAAGATGGAAGAGAATTGCCTATTGGTATGTTGTGTGTAAATGTCAATATTTCTGATTATGAATATTTAGAAGCAACATTGAAGAAGATTTTAGGAATCAAAGAGTCTAAAGATGTAGAGTTTAAGTTAGATAATCCAATTGAAATTTTATCTTCACCATTAGATGAAATGATTGATATATATGTTAAAGAATGTTTAGAACAAATGGGATTTCCAAGTTACTTTCTAGTAGAAAGATTAAATGTTGAAGAAAAAATTAAAGTTGTGAAATACTTACAGGAAAAGGGAACATTTAAAGTTAAGGGTGCTATTGTATTGGTAGCTGAGAAATTAGCTGTTAGTGAACCAACAATTTATCGTTATTTAAAGAAAATGTAGGAGGATATATATGAAAGATGTTGTTTTTGTAACAGGGCATAAGAATCCTGATAGTGATTCTATTTGTAGTGCTATTGCTTATGCTGACTTTCTATTTAGAATAGGACGTTATAATGCTGTGCCTGTGAGAATAGGACCAGTCAATAAAGAAACAGAATATATCTTAAAAAGTTTTCATGTAGAAACTCCCGTTTTATTAAAGACAGTGAAACAAACAGTTGAAGATTTGGATTATGATAAAGTGACTGTTTTTTCAAAAGAACTGACTTTAAAGACTGCATGGTCTTTAATGAAACAACAAAATTTAAAAAGTGCACCTGTATTAGATGATCATGGACAATTATTAGGTTTGTTATCAACATCTAATATTATTGAAGGGTATATGGATGAGTGGGATAGCTATATTCTCAGTGAAGCAAATACACCTATTGAAAATGTCATTGATACATTAGATGCAAGTATTTTGTATTTAGATAAGAAATTAAAAACAGTAAAAGGAGAAGTTCATATTGCAGCAATGACTGGTGAAGAAGCTATGAAGCGTATTAAAGCGAATGATGTTGTCATTGTTGGAGGAGATAGAGAGGAAGCTGTAACACATTTGATTGATGGAGATGTTTCATTGATTATTTTGACAGGTTCATTATCTATTCCTGAAGCATTGTTAAAGAAATGTATAGATGCTCATATCAGTGTTATTTCTACACCGTTTAATACATTTATGTCATCACAGCAAATTATTCAGTCAATACCTGTTGAATATGTTATGCAAAAAGGTGGGTTAGTAACATTTTCTGATGATGATACTGTTGATTATGTTAAAGAAGTCATGAGTGAAACACGATATAGAAGCTATCCAGTTGTAGATTTTGTTGGAAGAGTCGTAGGTTCAATTTCACGTTTCCAAGTTTTAAATGGAATGAAGAAGAAAGTGATTCAAGTTGATCATAATGAAAGAGGTCAATCTATTGATGGTATAGAAGAAGCAGAAATCTTAGAAATTGTGGATCATCATAGAGTTGCTGATATTCAAACAATAGGTCCAGTATTGTTCAGGGCTGAACCTGTTGGCTGTACAGCAACGATTATAGCAAAATGTTATAAAGAATATGGAATTGCGATTCCTAAAGATATGGCAGGATTGATGTTAGGTGCTATTATTAGCGATACATTGCTTTTTAAATCACCAACATGTACGCCAACAGACACAAAGATTGCAAAAGAACTTGCCTCTATTGCTGAGGTTGATATCAAAGAATTTGGTATGAATATGTTTAGGGCAGGAACATCTTTAGCAGGAAAAAGTGTTGAAGAAATTTTTAATCAAGATTATAAGAAATTTAGTTTTGGTGATTTAAGTGTAGGAGTTGCTCAGGTTAATACAATGGATATTGAAGGCTTTACTCCATATAAGAAAGATATGTTAGCATATATGGATAAAGTTGCTGTTGATAACCATATGGAATTTATTTTGTTATTATTGACTGATGTGATTAATGCAACAAGTGAAATTTTTGTAGCAGGGCCTCGTCCTGATTATGTTTCAACAGCGTTTAAAATAGAACTGGTTGATCAGCAAGCCAGTCTGCCAGGTGTGATTTCAAGAAAGAAACAAGTTGTTCCTGTCATTACAGAAGCACTTGCACAATAAAAAATGTCTCACTTCAATGAGTGAGACATTTTTAAGTAGGAATAATAACAACATGGATTTGATCACCATGGGACTTTTTTAATTGTTTTCTTATTGATTTTAAAACACCAATAATATAACAAATATCACCATTTGAATCATAAACACCCATATGAACAATACTTCCATCATAAGCAATACCATCAAATGTTGCATGGACTTTTATACGTCCTTTGCCAAACTCTTTTCTTATATCCCATGGAAAAATGATGTATGCACCACCATTTTTAGGTGTTTCTATGATCTTTGCATCAAATTCATATATCTTTTTCAAATTTTATTTCTCCTAGTCAATAATATGATATTTTTTTAAAGCATTATAAATACCATCTTGATCAATATCATCAGTAATATCATCAGCGTGCTTTTTGACTTCATCATTGGCATTACCCATAGCTATACCAATATGAACATATTCAAGCATATCAATATCATTATGTCCATCTCCAAAAGCCATAGTTTCTTCTTTTTTAATATGATAAAAATCTAAGACTTTTTGAATTCCATTTTGTTTTCCACCAGTTTGATTGATAATATCAATTGCTAAATCATGCCAGCGTGTTCTTTTACAATGAGGCATAAGTTTTAAAATATGCTCTTCATCATCTTGCGTGATATCATAAGGAATGACTTGATAGATAGTGTGAGTATAGCCTCTATGCAAATCATTAATATCAGGTAAAGCAGTAGAAATTGCATCTTGAACAATCTGTACAGCTTCATTGTGATAATTGATGTACATCAGTTGATCTTCTACAAAAATACATGGGAAAGGATGTTTATCAATTTCTTCAATGATATTACAAATATCTTCTTTAGGAATAGGGGCATCATAAATTAAGCCATCATTATTATAACAGTATTGTCCATTCAGTGTAATATATCCATCAAACTCTATATCATGAATTGGTAAATCTTTCATTTCTGAAAGATGACGTCCAGTTGCAATAAATATAAGTATGCCTTTTTCTTTTAGAATCTGTAAGGCTTGTTTTGTTGTTTTTGGGATTTGTTTTGTTGTATGGGACAGCAAAGTTCCATCAATATCAAAAAAGATTGCTTTTATCATTTGTGTTACCTCCAAAATATAGTATAATTATTATAGCATAAAGAAAGGTGATGTCATTGAAAAATTTAGCACATAGAGGATATAGTGCAAAATATCCAGAAAATACAATGGAGGCCTTTATCAAAGCGTACGATCGAGGATTTGATGGAGTTGAGACAGATGTTCATTTAACCAAGGATGGAGAGATGGTTTTGATTCATGATGAGAAAATCAATCGTACAAGTACAGGAAAAGGTTATGTCAAGGATATGACTTTAGAAGAATTAAGACAATTCAATTATTGTTATGGACAATATGGTCACTATGATATTCCGACTTTAAGACAATTGTTAGAGTATATCAAAGATAAAGATTTCATTGTCAATATTGAATTGAAAACAGATGTTATTCACTATGATGGATTAGAAGAAAAGGTTTATCAATTAGTTAAAGAAATGGGAGTTGAAAAACAAATTTATTATTCGTCATTTTATTTACCATCTGTATTAAGACTTAAGGAACTTGATTCTCATATTTATGTTGGTTATTTAATGGAACATAGTTATGCTAAAAAATATAAAGAATTGATTGAAAATGATATTTTAGCATTTCATCCAAGGCACAATTTTTTAAATAAAAAAAGGGTTGAGCAGTTAAAACAGCAAAATAAAATTATAGCCACATGGACAGTTTTAGATTTCAAGGAATATGAAAGGTTAAAAAAACTAGGAGTGGATATAATAATATCAAACGATTATTTGAGGTGAGGTAAATATGAAAACAAAAACAGGTATGATTAGAAGAATTGATGAATTAGGAAGATTGGTTATTCCAAAAGAAATTAGAAAGCAACTAATGTTAAAAGAAGGAGAAAGCATTTCATTTGTTGTTGAAGATGACCAAATTATCTTAACAAAATTTTCAGTGTTAAATAAAATGTCACCAACGATTCAAGCACTTTTAGATGGTCTTTATCAAAAATATCATAATACTTTTTTAGTGTGTGATAATGAAAGAATTGTTATTTGTTCATCTGATGGATATACTTTATATCAAAGGAAGCTATTATCCGAAGATTTAAAATTGTTTCTCCAACAAAAACAAGAAAAAATTGAGGTAGAAATGGAATTTATAAATGGTGTAGAGAAAGTGACTCTTCTTCCTTTAATTGTTGAACAGGAAACTCAAGGAGCTATTATTATGCTAACAAAGCAAAGTGCATATTATACAATGGATGAATCATTGCTTCACTTTGTAAAAGATGTTATAGAACAGGAGATGCAATCGTGCGTTTAGATAAATTTTTAAAAGTTTCAAGAATTGTTAAAAGAAGGACGGT
The DNA here is from genome assembly GCA_951801965.1 of uncultured Erysipelotrichaceae bacterium. Classification (GTDB taxonomy): domain Bacteria; phylum Bacillota_I; class Bacilli_A; order Erysipelotrichales; family Coprobacillaceae; genus CATOPA01. The sequence goes on from CATOPA010000079.1 coordinate 8,439, forward strand.
TTCAAAAGAAATTAGTGAATCTTCTCGTGTGAAGGTGAATGGTAAGATTGCTAAGCCGTCAACAAAATTAAAGATAGGTGATTTGATTGAAATAGAATTTGGACGTAGTTTCTTAACAGTTCAAGTCAAGGAATTAAAAGATCATGTCTTAAAAGATGATAGTTCTATGTTATATGAAATCATTGAAGAAAAAAGAAAAGAGAAAGTTGAGCTATAGATTTTTATTTATAAGTACATCTAATACAGAAAAAACGCCTTATTTATAGGCGTTTTTAATATGCAATATTATGAGTTTCATTATCAAATGACTCATGCTTTTTTAGATTAAGAAAGACAAGAAAAAATTTGTACCATCATTTAAAGGGGAACTTAACTTATATTAAATCCCTCTATATTTAAGTTAATAGATGTAATAAAGAAAATGGGATTATAATAAATTAGTCAAAGTGGTAATGAAGTCATTATAGTCTGAGCATTTTAATAATGTTCTTATGTTTTCAGTTTCATATAAAAGTTCAATAATACCATCAAAAACGTTTTTAAAAGCTTCACGATCATTGCTAGAAGTACCAATTAAAACAATAACATTAACAAGATAATTCCCCCATTTCATGCCCTTTGAGTTTAAGACAATATAAAGAAAAGATTTATAAGCACTGGCTTTTAATGAATGAGGAATTGCAACACCGTTTGAAAAAGAGGTAGATGAAAGATTTTCCCTATCTATAACTTCATTGACAAAATTACTATCTACTAATTGTTTTTCTAAACAGTCTTTTGCTAGTTCTTGAATCATTTCTATATTGTCTTTTGTATAGAATTCTTTTTTGAATAATTCTTCACTAATGAATAATTCTAAACTGTCTTTAATTTCTTTTATTCTCTTTTTGCGATTGATCTTTTCAATTTTTCCTCTTATTTGATTTATATCTTCATCTGATAGCAAGATGTTTGTATGAACAATTTGTTTGTTTATATCAGGAATATCTCCACACAAGGAAATAACTAATTCAATATTGTCTGGAATCTGATTTGAATTCCTAATAGATAATGTCTTTGAAATATATAAAACAGATCCTAATTGTGATAATATTCGCTCTTCAATTTTTACATACATATTATTATAATCAGCATAAATTATACAACAATTCACTTTATTATTATTTTCACGAGAATTTTCAATATATGACCCAATATGGAAAGCAATAAATGCAATCTCATCATCAATAATGTTAATATGAGTGAATTTATTTACTTCTTTAATGACAAAAGAAGCCATATCATAAATAAGTGGAT
>CATOPA010000080.1 GCA_951801965.1 uncultured Erysipelotrichaceae bacterium
CTATTGGTTTATTGATGAAAGTATTTTAGATGATCAATTATTATATCCATTAGAAGGATATCTTTTCCCAGAAACATATTTTGTAACTGAAAAAAATCCAACTGTTGCTTCTGTCACAAAACTTTCATTAGATATGATGGATAAGAAATTATCAGCGTATAAAGAACAAATAGAAAAATTAAAATGGACACCACATCAATTTTTAACATTTGCTTCTATTGTAGAAAGAGAATCATTATTTGATGAAGATCGACCAATGATTGCTGGTGTTTTTATGAATAGATTAAAAGATGGAAAAAAATTAGAAAGTGATATTACTGTGAATTATGCACTTCAAAAAACGGGAGTGAAAGTGACTTATAGCCAATTACAAACAGATTCAAAATACAATACATATAAATATACAGGATTACCAATAGGACCAATCAGTACAGTGTCTGAAGTGACAATGGAAGCTTGTCTTCATCCAACACAACATAATTATTTCTTTTTCTTTGCTGACAAGGAAGGTAAAGTGTATTATAGTCAAACATATGCTCAACATGAAGAAACTGTAAAGGAGCACAAGTGGTATTAGTATGCAAACATTAGAAGAAATAGAGCAAGATGCTTTAAAAAGAAATATTCCTGTGATGCAAAAAGAAGGTATTGAATTTTTAATTGCGAAGCTAAAAGAGCATCAAGCATCATCATGTTTAGAAATAGGTTCGGCAATTGGCTATTCAGCGATGATGATGGTCACACATGTCAATGGTTTAAAAGTAGATACAATAGAACTTGATAAAGATAGATATCAAGAAGCTGTTTTCAATATTGAAGAAAGACACTTAACTGAGAAAATTACAATTTATCATGATGATGCATTATTATTTGAAACATCTTTATTAAAAAACAAACCTTACGATTGTTTATTTATTGATGCTGCGAAAGCACAATATCAAAAGTTTTTTGAAAAATATGTTCCTTTTGTAAAAGAAGATGGCATGATTATTGTGGATAATTTGGACTTTCATGGAATGATATTTGATATAGATCATATTAAAAATAGAAATACTAAACAGTTAGTTAAAAAAATTAAGAGATTTAAAGATTGGATTTTTCATCATGAGGACTATGATGTGAATTATTATCAAGTTGGTGATGGAATCTGTATCATTAAAAGAAAGGATAAAAATGGAAATAGTTGTTTCAATCAATCATAAAGAACTCTTATATCAATATGTTGATATGGGAGTACATTATTTTATATTAGGATGTCCTTATTCATTTTATACATCATATGCTTTATCAATAGATGATATAAAAGAGATAACTATGCGTTATCCTCAATGTCACTTTTATGTTGCATTAAATGCTTTGTATGATCAGCATCAGATGAATGAAATTGAGGAATTTATCAAAGCACTTCATAATTGTTGTATTCATGGTTTGTTATTTCAAGATTTTGGCATTCTACAAATTGTGAAAGAATTACATTATGATTTTGATATGATGTATGCCCCTGAAACATTAAACACAAATTCAGCAACTTTAAATACACTGATGAATTTAGGTGTAAAGAGTGCCTTTTTATCACGTGTTATCCCATTACAAGAACAAATATTAATTCAACATGAAGTGTCTATGCCGTTGATGTTACAAGTTCATGGAGTAGAATATATTGCTGCAAGTAAGAGAAAATTACTAACGAATTATAAGGAGGCTTCTCAAGTCGATTTTGATATTTCTTTAGAAGGAGATCTGATATTAAAGGCAAAAGACTCTTCTTATGAATTTCAAATTTATGAGGATGAAAAGGGAACACATATTTTCTCTCAAACAAGATTATATATGTTAGATTTGTATAATCATTTTCATCAATTTGATTATATATATATTGAAACATTTATGATGAGTGAAGAAGAGGCAAGAGAAGTTGTTTCTATTTATAGTGATGCTTTAAAAAGTTATCAACAAGGAAGCTATGAGCGTTATGTGAAAGAATACATGGAATTATTGTATCGTTTAAAAACACCATTAGATAGAGGTTTCTTATTTGATCAAACAGTTTATAAATTAGAAGATATGAGGAAGATGGATAATGAGAAAAGTGAGTCAAATCATTGATGGAAAAAGAAAAATTATAAAGAAGCCAGAGCTTCTTGCTCCAGCTGGTAATTTGGAAAAATTAAAGACAGCCATTATTTATGGTGCAGATGCTGTCTTTGTTGGTGGAAAAGAATTTTCACTTCGTTCACAGGCATCTAATTTTACAATTGATGATATTAAAGAAGCTGTTGAATTTGCGAATCAATATCATGCCCATATTCATGTGACATGTAATATTATTCTTCATCAAGAAAACCTAGAAGGAATTAAGACTTACTTGCAAACATTAGATGATATAGGTGTGAGTGCTATTATTGTTGCTGATCCATATATTATGATGATTGCTAAGGAGATGAATCTTCGTTTAGAAGTTCATGTCTCAACACAATTATCTACTCTTAACTTAAAAGCTATTCAATTCTATCAGAGTATGGGAATGGATCGTGTTGTTTTAGGAAGAGAGGTCACATTTCAAGATTTAAAGACAATTATGGAATATTCACCTGTAGATGTAGAATATTTTATTCATGGAGCAATGTGTATTCATTATTCTGGAAGATGCATGTTGTCTAATTATTTGAGTCGTAGAGATGCTAATAGAGGAGGATGTTCACAATCTTGTCGTTGGTATTATGATTTATATTCACATGGGCAATTAGTAAATAAAGAAGATGATATACCTTTTAGTATGTCAAGTAAGGATATGACATTAGTAGAACATATTGGTGAGCTTATTGAATTAGGTGTTGATTCATTCAAAATAGAAGGAAGAATGAAATCATTGCATTATATTGCGACTGTTGTTTCTACATATAGAAAGATTATTGATGCTTATTGTGAAGATCCTGATCATTTTTTATTAGATCACAGTTATCAGCAGGAGCTTTTAAAATCCGCAAACAGAGCTTTATGTCATGGCTTTTTCTATGAAAATCCAACACAGCAAGAGCAGCTTTTTAATATGAGAGATGAGCATCCTACTCAAGAATTTGTTATGAGAGTTTTAGATTATGACGAAAAAACAAAATTAGCAAAGATAGAGCAAAGAAATTATTTTAAAAAAGGAGATCGTATTGAAATTTTCTCTCCATATCATCCCCATTTTTCTTTTATGGTTGAAGAAATTTATAATGAAGAAAATCAAGAAGTTCAGGTTGCAAATCATCCGATGGAAATTTTATATGTAAAGATTGATTTTCGAGTGGAAAGACATGATATGGGAAGGAAGATAAAATAATGAAAAGACAAACTATTGTTATTGGAATTGCTGGGGGAAGTGCTTCAGGAAAATCATCTATAGCATCTCAGCTATATGAAGTGTTTCAAGGAAATCATAAAGTAAAAATTATAAAACAAGATGATTACTATAAAGATCAAAGTCATTTGAGCTTTGAAGAAAGAACGAAAACAAATTATGATCATCCTATGGCTTTTGATACAGAATTATTAGTTCATCATCTTCAACAATTAAAAAAAGGGGAAACAATTGAAAAACCTATTTATGATTTTACATTACATACACGAAGTGAAAAGAGTGAAACTATTGATTCAAGAGATGTTATTCTTTTAGAGGGTATTCTTGTCTTAGCTGAAAAAAAGATAAGGGATCTTTGTGATATTATGGTTTATGTAGATACTGATAGTGATATTCGTTTGATAAGACGATTGAAACGTGATATAGAAGAAAGAGGAAGAAGTCTTGACTCAGTATGTCAGCAATATCTAACAACTGTGAAAATAATGCACGAACAATTTGTTGAGCCTTCAAAAAAATATGCTCATATTATTATTCCAGAGGGTGGCTATAATACTGTTGCGATTGATTTACTGATGACAAAAATAAAAAGTATCGTGGAATAATGCTAGTATTTTCTATTTTTTTATGATATAGTATAGTCTACGAGGTGATAAAAATGGATCATGAAGCTGTTTTATTAACACAGAGTGGTGTTGAGAAACTTAAACAAGAAAAGGAACAATTAATTAATGTTGAAAGACCTAAGGTCATTGAAGAATTACAATTAGCACGTTCTCAAGGTGACTTATCTGAAAATGCTGATTATGATGCTGCAAGAGATAAACAAGCACATATTGAAGCAAGAATTAAAGAAATAGATCAATTGTTATTGCACGTTGAGATTATTGATGAATCTCAATTGGATAATACGATTGTCAAACCTGGAGCTACAGTAACTATATTAGATTTATCTGAAAAAGATGGAAAGGCAGAATCTTTTACAATTGTTGGAACATTTGAAACTGATCCTTTAAATGGAAAAATTTCAAATGAATCACCACTCGCAAAAGCAATTATTGATCATGGAGTCAATGAAATTGTTACAGTAGGTGTTGCTGAACCTTACGAAGTGAAGATTTTGGCTATTGAATATCTTTCATAACAATTTATTGTTGCAGAGGCTATAGTGAAATAACTTTTTAATAAGTGATTTCATAATAGCCTTTTTTATTATCTGACTTTATCATAAATAAGAACACCAAAAGTAATAATTAAAAATGTATTAAAATAGTCAATATATGATACTGATTGAGAGATAAATTCATTGGTTGCAACAACAATGCCAAAAACTAAAAATATTATAAACATCTTATATAAATACTTCATCATAATCCTCTTTACATATGAATAGCTTACATTTTTAGTATATCATTTTATGCTAACAAAAGATATAAAGGTATATGAAATATTAAAGATATGCCCTCATTACTTTTGAAAGGTGGGAGTTTAACAAAAATGAAAGAAATAGAATTGACTGTATAGGAATAATTTATTTTACAAAAATTGATTTAATGTTATAATATTCTTGTTTATAATTTGATTTTATTGTATTGTGGGGTGGTATTCTATGTGTGATAAAACTGTTTATGTAAAAATGTTTGGGGATTTTGAAGTCACATTTCGTAATAAGAAATATAAAATGTCTCAATATCTTAATAAACAACCATTAAATCTTTTTCAGTATTTGTTATTAAATCATGATAAGATTGTTTTTAATGGAGATTTGTATGATGCTTTATGGAGTGAAAGCAAAAATCCAAAAAGTGCTTTAAAATTTACAATTCATAGTTTAAGACTATCACTTAAGGAAATTTTTCAGGAAGATATTCAATGGATTATATCAAGCAAAGGGGGATATCGTTTAAGTGAAGAACTGACTTTTGTTTTAGATACAGATCAGTTGATGGATATATCTAAAAAGTTAGAAAATAAAGTTGAATTAACACAAAAGGATTATAAGTTGGCTTTGAAAGTTATGGACATTTATACAGGACATTTGTTTATGACAAACTCTCAGTTCTTTTGGATTGATCAGTTGGCTGAGTGGTATCGTACAAGCTTTGCAAATATTATAGGAAGAATATGTAAATATTTAATTGGTATTGGCGAGTATGAGCTGATGATAAAAATAGACTATCAAGCTATTTTAAGAGAACCTTTTTATGAAGGATTACATTATTTTTATATTCAAGGTTTAATTAAAACGCAAGAGTATCATAAAGCTTTACAATATTATGATGAAATTAATGAAGCTTTTTATAAGGAATTAGGAACAGGACTTTCTTCTAGGTTTAAAGAATTATATGAAATCTTAGAAGAAGAGAATGAAACAGAATTACTAGAATTATCTAAAATAAAAGTAGCATTAGATGAAAATAAGGAAAAGCAGGATCATAAGGGTGGATTTTATTGTACATTTGACATGTTTAAACATATTTATGATTTATCTTTAAAAGCTATTCAACGTGAAGATAAAAGTTATTATTTAATTTTATTTAGTATATTAAGTCATAATGGTATGGATAAAAAAGCAAGAGTATTAAATAAACTAAGAAATATTATCTTAAGTTCAATTCGTTCTTCAGATGTTTGTGCAAGAGTGAATGATTATCAATTTATTTTGCTTGTTAAATGTTGTGACTATGATGATACATACATTATTATTCAACGTATTTCACAACTGTTTTATAAAGCTTATTCTTCTCGTCAATATCGCTTAAGTTATAGTATTGAAGAAGCAAAAAAATAAACGTGAAGTTACTCACGTTTATTTTTTACTTTTTATTTCTTTATATAATCCTATGCATATGAAAATAAGAGATTTTAAGAAAAGATGAAGATAATTCATATTTCCTAAATGTGCCAAAAGACTGCAAAGAAAATACAATAAACTTATTACAAAGCAATGTGTCAATCTTTTTTCTGTTAACTGTGAAGTAAAATATAATGCTGAAAAGATTAATGTTAAATAAGATATCATTTGAATGAGAACATGAATAAGTATTGAATTCATTTGCATGAAATAAGATAAAATGGCTAAAATAAAAGAAATGCAGATATAGGGAATAAGAAATAATGATATTGCTGTTATATAAGTACGTATTGTTTTTTTCATAGTTTCCTCCTTGTACATTATATGAAATGGAGAGGTTTTTATGAGGTATATAGAAATAATTATTGAAAGTTTTGGTGTTTATTTTTATTTGATTTTTATGTTAAGAATTCTTGGAAAAAAAGAGATGAGTAAATTAAGTATATCTGATTTAATTGTCTTTTTAATTATTAGTGAATTGATGACAATTTCTATAGGAGAAGAAAATATTCAATTTTTTCATGGTGCTTTAGCAGTTTTTATTATTGTTGTATTAGATAAGGTTTGTTCTTATTTAGTGATGAGGTTTAAGTCCATAAGAAAGATTTTAGAAGGTCATCCAACATATATTATTTATAATGGAGTTGTTGATCAGAAAAAAATGAATGCTTTGAATTATACAGTCGATGACTTATGCCATCATCTCAGACAAGAAGGAGTAGGTTCAATTTCGGAAGTAGCATTTGCTGTGCTGGAGAAAGATGGAAATTTATCTGTTATTGAAAAACAAAAAAATCAAACTGATATTCCAGAGTCATTAATTAGTAATGGAGAAATTAATAATGATGCTCTGATTTTAATGAACAAAGATGAAAAGTGGCTTTTAGATTTATTAAAAAAAGAGGGAATTCATGACTATCACACATTATTTTATTGTGTGAAAGAGAAGGATGGATTATTTTATATAAAAAAATAGGCTAGATTATCTAGCCTAATAACATTCTGTCATTAACGAACTCTTCACCACTGGCTTCTTCAAATTTTTTCAATAAGTCAGCAACTGTCAAGTTTCTTTTTTCTTCTCCTCTAACATCATAGATGATATGTCCATCATACATCATAATTAAACGATTTCCTACATCAATAGCATCTTTCATGTTATGTGTAACCATAAGAGCAGTCAAATGCTCTCTTTCAATAATTTGTTGTGTTAGTTTTAATACTTTTGCTGAAGTTGCAGGATCTAAAGCAGCTGTATGTTCATCTAATAAAAGCAATTTTGGTTTATTTAAAGTAGCCATCAATAAAGTCAATGCTTGTCTTTGTCCTCCTGATAAAAGTCCAACTTTGCTTGTCAGTCTTTCTTCAAGACCTAAACCAAGTTCTTTGACAGCATTATAATATTCATCTTTTTCACCTTTTGTGACACCCCAATGTAAAGTTCTTTTTTTGCCACGACGTTTTGCAATAGCAAGATTTTCGATGATTTGCATATCAGCGGCAGTTCCCATCATTGGATCTTGAAAAACACGTCCAATCAATTGAGCTCTTTTATATTCAGGATAAAGTGAAACATTTTCACCATCTAATGTAATGATTCCACTATCCATTGGATATACACCTGCAATCATATTAAGCATAGTACTTTTCCCAGCACCGTTTCCACCAATAACAGTTACAAAATCACCATCATTAAGTTCTAGATTGATTTGTTTGAGAACACATTTTTCATTGACAGTTCCTACATTGAAGGATTTAGTGACTTTTTGTAGTTTAAGCATGATCATTCAAATCCTTTCCTGTTAATTTTTTATACATAGAAACTTGTTTACGTTTATCAATAATGACTGGAACAGTTAAAGCAATAGCAACAATCAAAGCAGTTAAAAGTTTTAAGTCATCAGTGTTTAGACCCATTTGTAATACAACAGCAACAATAATTCTATAAAGAATTGAGCCTATAACAATAGAAGCCAATCTTAATTTGAAACCAGCTTTTTTACCAAAGATAACTTCTCCAATAACGATAGATGCAAGACCAATAACAATTGCTCCAACCCCCATCTTGACATCAGCAACACCTTGCTGTTGAGTGACCAAAGCACCACTCATAGCAACAAGTGCATTCCCAAGCATTAATCCAATTAATTTTGTATTGTCAGTATTTACACCATTCGCTCTTACCATATTTTCATTATTACCAGTTGCTCTTAAACAAGAACCAAATTCAGTCCCTAAGAACCAATATAAAACAGCAATCACAATAACACTAAATAAGAATCCGACAATAATTTGTATCCATACAGTAGGTAAAGGAATAAATTGTGCTAAATCCTTAAAAACTGTACGAGATTGTAATAAAGGAATATTACTTTTTCCCATAATTCTTAAGTTGATGGAATAAAGTGCTAATTGTGTTAAAATTCCAGCTAAAATAGCAGGCATTTTAAATTTTGTATGCAAGATACCAGTAATCGCTCCTGTGATAAAACCAGCAATTGTTGCAAAGACAATAGATAGAATAGGATTAATTCCAGCAAGTATTGAAATTGCACAAACTGCACCACCAGTTGCGAAGCTGCCATCTACTGTCATATCAGCAATATCTAAGATACGGAATGTTAAATAAATACCTAGAGCCATAATACCCCATAGTATTCCTTGACTTATTGCTCCTTGTAATGATAATAGAAATCCCATTTGTATATTATTCTCCAATCATTGTTGCTTTCTTTTCAAGATCTTCAGGAATTGTAATACCTAATTTTTTAGCAGTTTCTTTATTGATATAGTAAATACAATCTTTAGCTTCAATCACGGCAATAGCCATATCCTGAGGTTTTGATTCACCTTTTAAAATAGCAAGAGCTTGTTTTCCAGCATTCACTCCAACAGTATAATAATCAAGACTTAATGTTGCTAAACCACCTTGTTCACACATACCATTTTCTCCAACAATAGTTGGTAAGTTATTTTCATTAGTTACTTGAGCTACAGTTGTCATATATTCAGCAAGTAGGTTATCAGTAGGAATATACACAGCATCATATTTTCCAACTAATGATTCAGTTTTTTGTTTGATTTCATTAGAATCAGCAACTGTTTCAATTGTTGCTTCTAAACCTGCTTCTTTTGCAGCTTGGACTGCTAATTCTCCTTGATAAACTGAGTTTGCCTCTGAACTACAATAGAAAACTGCAATTTTTTTAGCATCTGGTACAAGTAATTTAAGTAATTCAATTTGATCTTTGACTGGATTTAAGTCACTTGCTCCAGTAACATTTGTTCCTGGTTTATCATTTGATTGAACAACACCAGCAATTTCAAAGTTTGTCACAGCAGCACCAATAACAGGACTATCAGTTGTTTTGTTTGCTACAGCTTGCAAAGCTGGTGTCGCAATAG
>CATOPA010000081.1 GCA_951801965.1 uncultured Erysipelotrichaceae bacterium
TTCTAAATCAATACATTCTTCTTTTGAAAATACATAAACCACTCTTTCATCATTTATAAATTTCTCCATATACGACTCCTTTATTCCCCTGTTTTTACTGTTTTTGCTAATCTTGCTGAAATAATAAAACGTTCATCACTCTCAGCATTGACACATGTGCTTAACATAATAAGAGGTGCTGGTTCTTCACTGACATCTTTTCTTTGTTTTGCACCCTTTAATATTCTCTTCACATACTCATTGTAATCTACATTGATTTGATAAAGATCGCTATATGCACTTAATTGACGCATAGCATAAACGTCATAAGCTCGTGCTGTTCCATCAGGCAAGTAAATATAAACAGTCGGATGTTTTTCAAAAAAGTCCTTACTTCTATACTCACGGATATCATGGAAACGAGAACCATTCTTCATATTATGTCCATATATAATTGTATTTGCATCATTAAAATCAGCATTATTATTTTCTTCAATAAATATGCATCCTGCAAAATTATATTCTTTATCAATAGATGTGTGAATATAACTATCATTATCTTTTCCTTTTAAAATGGGTTCATCTATTTTTGTATCAGGAATATAAATCCATCCAATGACATCCTCATTTTTCTTCTTTAATTCATCAAAACGAATCACTCTTGTGAGTGGATCATAATCTTCGCCAATTGTTTCAACATATTCAGCAACTAACCCTTCTGTTGCCTTTTCTAGCTTATAATAATCATAAAAGATTTTTCCTAATTGAAAAGCTGAATATGCAAAAACACAAACACAAATAACCAACATCAACTTTCTTAATTTTTCTTTCATACTTACAACCTCATTTATTTATTTTCTTTATTATATAATAAATGACATTCTTTTTCAAATCAATTAATTATGAACAGTATGATGAAAAGTAGGCGAATAATGATCTATAACCTTAAATTCATAACCCTCAGCAATCAAATAATCTAAAATATCTGGCAAAGCCTTCACAGTATTTTCACAACTCGCACTATCATGCATTAAAATCATAACATCTTCTAACCCTTCAACTTCTTCTTTTATCTTCTTTTTCATATCAGCAACACTCTTTACTCCTTCACCATCTCCATTGACACTTGTCCAATCATAATACTGATATCCTAAATCAATCACTCTTTTTGTAAGTCTTCTCATAATACCAACATTATATTTCTTTGAAACAAGATTACTTGATCCCCCAGGAAATCTCATATAAGTCACATATTGACCTGTTTGCTGATATACAAGTTCTTTTATCTTATTCAAGTCTTCCAAATAATTTTTTAAAGAGCTATATATATATTCGTAATCATGGCTATACGTATGCAACCCTATAACATGTCCTTTTTCATGTGCTTCTTTTATATAATGAAAATCTTTTGGTGATGTTCCTGTAACAAAAAAAGTGGCTTTGATATGATATTCATCCAGTATTTGAAGGACTTTTTGAGTATTTGATGATGGACCATCATCAAATGTTAAATAACATGTTTTGATACCATCTTTCTTTGCTTCTCTATTTGCATACTTATTTAAAATCTCAACTTTTCTAGAATAACTTGCCTTATTCCCATACTTATCTTCAACAAAATAAAAAACCTCATACTCACCTTCAGTACTTAAATTGAGTTTTGAATCATCAATAGTTAATTGAGGGTGATTATCATGATCATCTTTGATAGTTACACCACTTTCTAAATTCACAGCATCCCCTAATAATGCTGTTATTTTATCTAATCCTGTTAATGTTGGAGGTTGAGTATCTTTTTCTTCTACTAAGACATAAGCATGTTTTTCAGTTTTATTTTCATATGCATCCTCTACAACAATATCTACACGATATGTTTTGACTTCATTAAAAAGATAATCCTTTTTAAAGTAAACAATCGTTTGTGAATCATCACAAATATTTTTGACTAATGTTTGAGGATCTACTGTCTCATTTCTTAGTATTTTTGTATTGATGGTTTCAAAAGTAGGTGGCAAAACATCTATAACGTCAACTTTCAAAATAAATTCTTTATCCTGATAATGATATTCAATTTGATATTGTCCAAGTTTTTTATTATCAACATGATTAACAACTTTAATCTCTTTTATATTCATATGAGAGACTTTTTCTATATACTCATATGGTTCAACTTCACTATTTAAAGGAATTTGAATAATCTTATCAACAAAGCGAATTGATGGCTGATTATAAAAATAAATGAGAAATATAAAAACTATACTTGTTAAAAACACAAAAAAGATTTTTTTCATATGTATCACCATAATACTATATGAGTTAAAAATCTTTTTTAGTCCATTATTTAAAATATTCTTCAATAATTTTTCTTTCAGAAAATGGTAGACGTTCTTTACCAATGATTTGATAATCTTCATGCCCTTTCCCTAGACATAAAACAAAATCTCCCTTTTTAGCATGACTCAAAGCATAATAAATCGCTTCTTTACGATCTTCAATAACAACATATTTTCCATCATATTCCTTGATTCCTTTGATAATATCCTGACAGATATCTAAAATATTTTCACCTCGAGGATTATCTGCTGTCACTATAGAAATACCATGATGCTTTGCAACAATTTTCCCAACTTCATAACGACGATGTTTATCACGATGTCCTCCAGCTCCATAAATACAATAAATATGATGAGGATGATAATCATGCAACATTTGGAAAAGATTTTCATAAGCATATGCATTGTGTGCATAATCAATCATAATATAATATGGTGCATTCTTTGCAACTCTTTGTAGACGTCCAGGTATACAAATAGATTGAAGTGCACCTTGTATGAAACAAAGAGGTATATCTAAATCTTGACAGACAAATATTGCAGCAAGTGCATTATAAACATTAAAATATCCAGGTATTCCACATTCAATCATTGTATTGATAGAACCTTGCGTTTGAAACGAAATGGCTAGTTGACTTGAAAAAAGCGGTTGAATATTTTTGGCCTTTATATCACTATGATGGTAAAGACTATATGTTTTGATTTGACAATCAATATTTTGAATGATATCTAAGTAATAAGGATCATCTTGATTAAAAAGACCAATTTTACACATTTGAAAAAGTTTTTTCTTACAATTCATATATTCTTCAAAAGAATGATGTTCTCCCTCGCCAATATGATCCTCTGATAAATTTGTAAAAATTCCATAATCAAAATCAATTCCTGTTACCCTATCAAGCATTAATCCTTGTGAAGAAACTTCCATGACACAATACTCACAATGAGCCTCTATCATTTTATTCATCATACATTGAATATCGTAAGACTCTGGCGTTGTATTATGAGTGGGGTAATGCTTATCATGAATATATGTTCCTGTTGTACCAATCATCCCCACTTTTTTATTTGCTTTTTTTAATATAGATCGAATCATATAAGCAACTGTTGTTTTCCCTTTTGTTCCAGTAATACCAATCACTGTCATTTGATGAGAGGGATAATGAAAGAATGCACATGAAAGTATAGCTAAAGCATAACGTGTATTTTCAACTTTGATATAAGTCACACCTTCTTGGCAAGGAACCATCTTCTCTATCATTATCACTTTCGCTCCTTGCCTTATTGCTTGTTCTATAAAACAATGCCCATCATCTTTAAGACCACAAAGGCAAACAAACATATCACCAGATTGAACCAAACGAGAATCATAACAAATATGAGAAATATCCTGATCAAGATTTCCTTGAAGCAACTTATAATCTAACCCTTCTAATAAATCTTTTAACATAATTTTCCCCTTTCATTATAATTTACTCAAAGTAAGAAAAAAAATGTCAAAAAAAGACTTATCAAAAGACAAGTCTAAATATGTATTTTTGATTTCTTATCAAAATAATTTTGTATAACCATTTTTTCACTAAATGGGACTTCTATTCCATCTATCAGCTGATAATCTTCGTGCCCTTTACCTAAACATAAGATAACATCCCCATCTTGTGCATGCTTTAAAGCATAAACAATCGCTTCTTTGCGGTCTTCTATTTCAATGTATTCTCCTTGATGAACATTTAATCCTTCAATAATACCTTGATTAATTGTATGAATTGGTTCTGTTCCAGGATTATCAGCCGTTAAAATAGAGAATGCTCCATAGCGACTGACAATCTCACCCATTTCATAACGTCTGCCTTCAGTACGTTCACCAACAGAACCATACAAGCAAATCAAACGTTTTGGATAATAAGCTTGTATTGTTTGTAAAATATTTTCAAATGAAACAGCATTATGAGCATAATCAATCATGATTGTATAATCTTGTTGTGTTGGTATAATTTCAACTCTTCCTTTGACTCTTACTTTTTTTAAAGCCTCTTTCATATGAATTGTTTCAATATTCAAAGCATAACATAACATTAATGCAACTAAAGAATTATAAACACTAAATTCTCCAGGAATATCTACTTCAAATTGATCGCTAATGAGACCTCTTGTAGAAAAGCTGACTCCTAAAGTTCCTTTTCCTCTTGAAAGACGACTATCATAAGCCTGCAAATTACTTTTTGTTTTCATAGAAAATGTTTGTATTTGACACTTTGCTCCAGCAATCATATCTTCATAATGCTCATCATCTTTATTAAAGAAACCTATTTTACACATATGGAATAATTTCTTTTTACATTCCATATAATGTTCAAAAGAATGATGTTCATGTTCACTAATATGATCAGGTGACAAATTTGTAAAAACACCATAATCAAAATCAATACCAGCAACTCTATCAAGCATTAGTCCTTGAGAAGACACTTCCATGACACAATATTCACAACCACTTAAAACCATTTCATACATCAATCTCTGAAGTTCAAATGATTCAGGCGTTGTATTCTTTGTTTTTCTGTATTCACCATTAATAACTGAGCCTATCGTTCCTATAATGCCAACTTTTTTTCCAGCATGATTTAAAATAGACTCTACCATATAAGATGTTGTTGTTTTTCCTTTTGTTCCAGTGATTCCAATCACTGTCATTTGATGAGAAGGATGATGAAAAAATGCACATGAGAGTATTGCCAAAGCATATCTTGCATTTTTAACAAGTAAATAAGTCACGCCTTCTTGATAATCCACTTTTTTTTCAATGACAATAACTTTTGCTCCAGAAAGAACAGCATTTTTTGCATAATGATGCCCATCTACTTTAGAGCCTGGTAAGCATACAAACAAACTTTCATTTATCACTTGTCGTGAATCATAGTCTATTTGTGAAACATTTTGTTTTAAATCACCTTGTATCAATTGATAATCAATATTTTCTAATAATTTTTCTAGTATCATTGTTTTCACCATTTCCTATAAACGTGTTAATTTCATATCACCACTTCTTATATAATTCAATTTTCTAAAAGCTTTATACATGCTCCAACATATAGCCATAGGTATAATGACATCAATAATAATAAGAGGTAACCAGTATCCAGAGCCCATGACTCCAATACATTCTATGAGGCCTACAAGTCCAGCTGTTCCCATACCAGAACCTACTGGAGTACATTGAATATGAAAAACAGCTGTCGAAACTAACCCTGTCACTAAACTCGCAACAATTGGTGGAATCCAAATAATCGGTCTTTTCACAATGTTTTTAAATTGCAACATACTTGTTCCTATACCAATAGCAATAACATCCCCTATTGTATTATCGTCCAATGACATGATAGCTAAACCTACCATTTGTGCACAACATCCTGCTAATGCTGCTCCTGCAGCCAGACCATTTAAACCTAACATAATTCCAATGGCAGCTGAAGAAATAGGAGCAGTCAGTGCCATTCCCATCAAAACTGAAACAAGCATACCCATAAAAATTGGTTGCATATGAACAGCTTGATTAATCAAATCACCTATCCAAACAATAACTTGAGAAATATATGGTCCAATGAATTTCGCCATCAAACCAGCACACAGAATAGATACTAATGGAACTATCAAAATATCTAAAGGTGTCTTATCTTGAACAAGTCTTGTCGCTTCAACAGCCAAAATCACTGCCAAATAAGCCGAAACAGGATTTCCAGTATTTATAGAAACACTCCCTTGAGAAAAAGTCATAGTTCCTGCACCGATTGCCCCTGCAATAACTGCAGCAATCATATTTAATCCTTTTGCCTGCAAGACCCAAGCCATTCCCACACCAATAGCTGGACCCATCAAATAACTTGCAATCTGTCCCCATGTCACTAAATCAGAAATATGCATAGCAAGTCCAATTTGTTTTAAAATTGTTCCAATAATCAAACTTGCAAAAAAACCATAAGCCATACCATTTAATGTTTTAATGATATAATTCTCTTTTTGTGCTGCACTCGCCATATTTTCACTCCCCTTTTTTCAATATCATACTCTCTTTTTATCAAGATTTCAATCTACAGCAACAGTCATATTCTTTGCCCATTTTCCTTTTTTATAGAAGAAAGTTGCAACAAAAAGTTTTAAAATATCACAAGCCTCAACAATGAAAAACAAAATTACTAAAGGAATTGTTGTGAACATTGATAATAAGGTTGAAATCAAAACTCCACCTATCCACAAAAACCCTGAATCCATAAGTAATGTAGACAATGCATCGCCACCAGCTCTTAATGTAAAAAAGACACACACATTATAAACATAAACTGGAAGCAAGCAGGATTTAATTCTGATTAAAGTCACAATTGTTTCTTTAATCACTTGATCCACATTATAAAATTCAGCAATGAATGGAGCAACAAAAACAAAAATCATACCTATACAGATACCAACCAGTATACCAAAAAATATAAGTTTATTAGCATTGTCTTTCGCTTCTTCAATTTCATTGGCACCCAGACGATTTCCTATTAATATTGCAACTGCACTAGATAAACCACTAAAAACAATAAAAGCAATTTGCATAACTGTATCAACAACACTAATAGCAGCAACTAAAGTTTCACTACAACGCATGTAAGAAAGAAAAATCATTGCTAATCCTAATGAAAAGAAAATTTCATTAGCAGTTAAGGGTATTGCCTTTTTTAACATTGAACGCAACAAAGAAAAATCAAGATGAAATAAATCTTTCACTGATAACACAAAGAAATGTTTTTCTTTGATTAATATTGTTATATAAATACACATTTCAAGTACACGTGCAATAGCTGTTGCAATAGCTGCCCCTTGCACACCTAATACTGGAAAACCAAAATGACCAAAAATCAAAATATAGTTCAATGATGTATTCACACCTACTGTAATAACTCCAATAAGTAACTGTATCTTATTGATCCCCACAGCACGAAGAGCCATCATAATACTGAAACTTATTGAAAATGGTAAATAAGTCAATACAGCGAACTGGATATAACGAAGACTCTCTTGAACAATTTCAGGATTACTAGAGAAAAATCCAACAAGCTGCCTTGGAAATAAAATAAGTGCTAGCATAAATAAGATAGCAATCAATATTCCTGCCACAATATTAATATTTAAAATTCTTTGACACCTTTCTTTATCCTTAGCACCATAATATTGAGCAATAAAGATTCCCGCTGCCCCACAAATCCCAAACATTGTAGAATTAAAAATCAAATATATCTTATTGGCAACTGTCACAGAAGTTAATGCTAAGCTTCCTACACTCCCAATCATAATATTATCAATTAAATTAACAAAGCTTGTCACAAACTGCTGTGCCATAATTGGCAAAGCAATAGAAATTGTCATTAAATAAAATTGTTTGCTTCCAATTAGTTTTTTCATTTTCTCACCTTCCCCTTTTAATAATAAAATAAAACGCTACAAATGTAACGTCACTTCACAATGATTGTTAAATATTCTAGCACATTAGACATATATTATCAATCTTAAACAGACTATTATTTCACTTCACATAAAAAAGCAAACATTTCTTATAAAACATTTGCCTTTTATATTTATACACTCTTTTTCTATATACCTTATCTGTTAATACGACCCACATCAGCTTGCATAAAGCTTTCAATTTCCTGTATATCAAAATCATTAGCATCCCCATATATTGTATGCTTTAAAACTGAAGCACAGCATCCAAATTGCAAGCAATAATCTATATCTTTATGATTCAATAAGCCATACAAAACTCCTGATAAAAAGGCATCCCCACCTCCAACACGGTCAACAATATCATCAATGTGATAGAGTGGTGACTTATATAAATGACCATCATATAAATAACCTGTTAAATCATTAACACTTGTAGAATAAATCTCTCTCTTTGTTGATGTGATATATTGAAGATTTGGATATAATGCTTTTATTTGATGATAGAAATCTTCCAACTGTCCTTCAAATGTTGTTTGAGAACTCTTTAAATGTAAGAAATGAATAGCATCAAGATGTCCTGCTGATAAGATATTTACATAAGGAAGAATTTCTCGAAAGGCTTTTTCAGCATCTTCTAGACTCCACATTTTAGAGCGATAATTATTATCATAAACGACAAGAATATTATTTCCTCGGCAATATCTGAGCATTTCTATAACAGCAGCTTTCACAGTTTGATTTAAAGCGACTGTAATACCTGAAACAACGAAAACATCAATATCTTTAAAAAGAGTATCCAAGTCAATATCATCTAGACAAAAAGAAGTCATAGCACTATATTGTCTATCATAAATCACCTGACTTGTTCTTTTTCCATTTCCATTTTCTAAAAAGTAACTCCCTATTCTCATATCATTTCTTTGTATCATAGAAGTATCCACATGATGTGCTCTTAAAAATGATAAAACAGCATCTCCTAAGGCATGATTAGGAATCTTTGTCAATAATGATGTTTCAAAACCATAGCGAGCTAAATTCACAGCAATATTTGTTTCACTACCTCCAACATGAACCTGAAAATCTAATTCACGGAAACGATGTCCTTTTTGTGTTGAATAACGAAGAAGTGTTTCACCCATACATAAAACTTTCATCTTAATCTTTAACCTCTTTTACTTTTTGTACATATTCTTTAGCCATTTCAGTAATTTTTTCAAATTGCTTTTGAGCACCCAACTGATTGAATTCGCCACCAACACCAACAGCATCAACACCCGAATCAAACCATTGATCCATATTGCTTAACTGAACGCCTCCAGTGACCATAATTGAAGCCTGTGGAAGTGGTGACTTGATGGCTTTAACATAACTTGGCGAAAAAGCACTTCCTGGAAATAGCTTTATGATTTCACTTCCAGCTTCCATAGCTGTAATGATTTCTTTAACAGTCATACAGCCTGGAATATAAGGAATACCATAACGATTACATAAAACAGCACTCTCATAATCAAATGATGGTGAAACAATATATTGTGCACCAGATAAAATAGCAAGTCTTGCTGTTGGTGCATCTAAAACAGTTCCAGCTCCAATACACACTTCATGATCATCTTTGTAATCTTCTTTTAATTGCTTAATGATGTGAGAAGCCTCTTGATTTGTATAAGTC
>CATOPA010000082.1 GCA_951801965.1 uncultured Erysipelotrichaceae bacterium
ACAGTCTTTATCTTTAAAGACAACATTCATAAAATCATCATCAATCAAACGAAGCTGAGAGATAGCAAAAAGATAGTCATTATGTACTGCTGAAAAAATACTGAACACCCCATTTCTATATCATATAGGGGACAAACATATTATAACATATATTTGCTTTAAGTAAACAACATCTCTTATAAAGTTTGTCCCTCTACTATATATATACACATAAAAATGTTCATTTACTTTTTTTAAATGAAAAAAATATAAAAAAAGAAGTTGAACGAATCAATTTTTCGTTATAGCTTCTCTTAATCTCCTACTAATCGATACTTTTTCATATGAATATAGTATCCAATGCAAATCAAACTTGATAACAATGATCCTATTGGAGCAGCTAACCCCATTGGTAAAAGAGTATTTGGAAAGAGCAATGAGGCTAAATAAGCACCTGGAATACGAACTAACAAAATAGAAATGACATTATGAATAAATGAAATTTTAGAATATCCACAACCACAAAAATAGCCACTAAAACAAAAATGAACTGATGCAAAAATACAGTCAAAAGCATAAACTTTTAAATACTCTGCTCCCATATTAATAACTGCTTGTTCATGTGTGAATAAGCCAATGAGTTGATGGGGAATAATTTGACACACAATGCAACAAATCATACCAAAGGACAAAGTTATAAATAAAGCATACTTTAACATTGCCTTAGCCCTTTCATATTTTTTAGCGCCAATATTTTGAGCAACCATTGCTGAGAGAGCAGAAAGCATAGCTGATGGCACCAAAAACATGAAGCTAATAATTTTTTCTACAAGGCCAACTGATGTTGCTGGAATCAAACCTCTACTATTAGCAATAATAGTGATAATCAAAAAAGAGATTTGTATAAAACCATCTTGTAAAGCTATTGGTATACCTACTTTAAGGATATTCCTCATTGTCTGATAGTTTATAGAGAAATCAGCGAATTGTAAATGAATAGAAGATTTCTTAAATAAATAAAACAAAGCAATAATAGAACTCATCGCCTGTGATATAACTGTTCCTAATGCTGCTCCAACTGCTCCCATAGATAAGTATCCAATAAAGTAAAAATCAAGAATAATATTCAAAAAGCAAGAAATAATAATAAAATACATTGGTCTTTGAGAGTCTCCTAAGCCCCTATAAATACTACTTAAAACATTATATGCACAAATAAAAGGAATACCTATAAAACATATTCTTAAATAGTTATTTGTTTCAAAAACTGCTTCTTGAGGTGTTGACATCATTTGCACAATAAATGAAACAGAAAATATCAAAACAATACTTAAAGCAAATGATATACCTATAAACAGTAAAGCAGTATTACCAATTGTTTTTTTTACCTCTTTTTCATCCTTACAACCCACTGATTGTCCAATATGAACGGTTGCACCCATTGCTAATCCAATAATCATAACTGTCAGCATATTCATAAACTGACTTCCTATAGACACAGCAGAAATAGAAGCAGAAGTTTGATATTGTCCAATGATATATAAATCAGCCATCCCATAAAACTTTTGTAAAAAGCTTGATAGAAGATATGGAATGGCAAACATTATCAATATTTTTAAAACATTTCCTTGAGTTAAATCTTTATTCATTCCTATCCCCTCTTTTCCATGAATAATATCATTATAAACATCTCTTCATTTTTCTACAAGAAAAAAGATACATATGTTTAATATGTATCTAATAATGTTGTCCCATAGGAATTATCAATTGCACATAACCATGATCCATTGACATAACGATAAACATAAGTTGCACGTCTTTCCATAGCAAATTCAGATTCATCTTTATTATCAGCATCCAATAAAGTTTGTGATAAAACTAAGACAGTATCTCCTGCTTCAAGCATCATCATCTTTCCTTGTGTTGGAACAACACTGTTTTGAAAATATGCAGCGATTTTTTTAAAAGCTTCTTTAATATTTTCTTTTCCATGGACTTCTAGTCCTGGCTTGACAACAAGCATAGCATCATCAGTATAAAAATTCATCAAATCATCAAATCTTTCTTCTTTGATAGCTACGTCAGCTTTATGAATCAATTCTAAGATTGTCTGATTCATTTTTAACCTCCTTTCTCAAAAACGGATAGAAAAAAAGCTTTCATCAAACAAGATGAAAGCATACCATTCATTAACCACTTGTTTCATGTACTAACATACACTATCCTTATAACGGTGGATACCGACACAGCTTACTTTATTCAGCCTGTAACTCAAGAGGGATATTCAATCATAAAATACTCTCACTGACTTTCACCATACTCAGCTCGCTAAAGATTTCTTTTATCATTTACTGTCTCTATCAACGTTTTTGTTTTTATACAGTGTATAATGAAACTATAAAAATGTCAAGAAAAAAAGGGAATATGATATTCCCTTATTATCTTTAGATTGTTACTTTAACAGTATTTCCATCTGGTCCAGGTGTTTCATTAAGATATGTGACAATCTTTTCTCTTGTTTCTTGATTGCTAACAACACATCCTGAAACTTTCTTTGCCTCTCCTTCAACTAAAGCAGCAGCAAAACCAGAACATCCTGGGAAACCACAACCACCACAGTTTGCCCCTGGAAGCATAGCATTGACTTCAGTAATACGATTATCTTCTTCTACAACAAGATATTTATTTGCAATACCTAAAACAATACCAAGAGCTGCACCAATCACTGCCAATGCAACAATAGCACTAATATTCATCTTTGATTTCCTCCTCATGATGAGCACTATGATGTGTACATGCAATATTATGACATCCACTACACTCGCTCATATCCTCACACCCTTCTGGTTGAGGTGTTTTTTTATTCCAAATATAAGTTCCAATAAAGATAGCAATTAATAATGCTAACCATACTATTGCCCAAAGGTTCATTAAACAAGACCTGCGATTCCAGCTAATGCACAAGCCATAATTCCCGCAGTAATCAATGCAATTGGAGTTCCTTTAAAGCTTTCAGGAACATTTGCAATTTCTAATCTTTCTCTAATTGTCGCAAATAAATAGATAACAATTGTAAATCCGACAGATACTGCTAATCCTGCAACTGTTGCTTCAATAAGATTATAATTTGCACTAATATTATCTAATGCAACACCCAATACAGCACAGTTTGTTGTAATTAATGGTAAGTATACCCCCATTGATTTATAAATTTCTGGACTTGTTTTCTTTAAGAACATTTCTACAAATTGCACTAAAGAAGCAATAACCAAAATAAATGTAATCAAATCCAAATAAGTAATTTCTAAAGGTACCAATACAAAATGATATAAAATATGAGTCACAATAGATGCGATCACAATAACAAATGTTACTGCATATCCCATATTTAAAGCATTCTTAGGTTTCTTAGAAACACCTAACAATGGACAAACAGCATAGAACTTACTTAAAACAACATTGTTCACAAAAGTTAATCCAATAAATAAACTGACTAATTCCATACTATTTTTCCTCCACTTTCTTTGCTTTTCTTTCTTTTCTTATTTTTAAGCATTGAATAAAAGCAAGAATACAACCAAGAGTAATAAATGCTCCTGCTGGTTGAGTAAATAAAGATACTGAATAATCACCAAATAATTGAACTTGGAAGATCACTTGACTTGCATCAAATGGATTAAATAAAGATAATCCACCAGTTCCAATTAATTCTCTAAAGAATGAAATCACTAAAACTGCAAAAGTATAACCTAATCCCATTCCTAAAGCATCTAATAAAGAATCTACTACACCATTTTTAGAGGCAAAGCTTTCTGCTCTTCCTAAAATAATACAGTTAACGACAATCAAAGGAATAAACACTCCTAAAGATTCATACAACGCTGGTGTAAAAGCATTCATCAACATTTGCACACATTTTACTAATGTCGCAATAATTACAATGAAAACAGGAATTCTGATTTCATTAGGAATAATCTTTCTTAATAACGAAATAATGACATTACTCATAATTAAGACACAAATAACTGCCATACCCATACCTAACGCATTTGTTAGAGATGTTGTTATTGCTAGAGCAGAACATAGACCTAACAATAAAACAAAGATTGGGTTTTCAATAAACAAACCTTTTTTGAAAGTATCAAACTTATTCATCTATGTTCCCTCCTATTTAAAATTTTGTTCATAATGAGCAGATGCTTCTTCAATACCGTTTGTTACTGCAGCAGAAGATATTGTTGCTCCAGTAATTGTATCAACAGAATCACCAATATTTTTACCTACGATACCATCTTTAAATGGCTGTTCAGCAACCTTAGAACCAAAACCACTTGTTTCACCAGAGCAATCAAGAACTTCAAATCCTTTATATGTTCCATCATTATCTAATGCAATTAAATAAACGATAGGTGTGCTTGCTCCACCATAACCAACAACACTACATTTATAAACATAGCCACTTCCAACAGCTTCATAAACATTTTGAATTGTTGGGAATTCAGAAGTATCAGTTTCTAAAAGTTTAAATTCTGCTGAAGGATAAATTTTTACTAAGTTTTCTTTTTCGCTTGCAATCGCAGCTTCTTGAATAATTGGATCAGTCACACTATAAACAAGTGATAGAGCTGCTCCAGATAGCCCAGCAACAACTGCAAGGAACAAAGCTAATGTTATCATTTTTTTCATATATGCTTCCTCCTATTTTGTTGCAGCAATTGCTTTTTTAATTGCTGAAACAATTCCTTTCGTTGTCATTGTTGCTCCTGTTTGTGTATCAACACCATCAATAGCATCAAATGCAAATTCCTTAGCTAAGAACTGATCATGGAATGCTTTTCCTTTTTCACTAGCAACATTTGTTCCTTTAATCACTTCAGCACCATAGTATTCTGTTTCTCCTGCTGATTCTAAAATCTCAACACTCTTTACAGTTGCACTTGCTTTATCAACAGTAACTTTAATCTTCATTGGTTTATCTTGAGTATATCCTACTTCAGATATTGTATAAATATAAGTATCTCCATTGACTTCTCTTTCCATTTGACTCATAACAATAGCACCTTTAATAGCATTAACAATACCTTTTGTAGTTAAAGTTGCTCCTGTTTGTGTATCAACACCATCAATTTCTGATGTTTTAAATTCACCAGTTAAGAATTTATCATAGAATGCTTTTCCTTTTTCACTAGCAACATTTGTTCCCTTAATGATTTCAGCACCATAATATTCTGTTTCTCCTGCTGATTCTAAAACTTTTACAGAAGTGACAGTATCTTGAGATACTTTGACTTCAATCTTCATTGGTTTGT
The DNA here is from genome assembly GCA_951801965.1 of uncultured Erysipelotrichaceae bacterium. Taxonomy (GTDB): domain Bacteria; phylum Bacillota_I; class Bacilli_A; order Erysipelotrichales; family Coprobacillaceae; genus CATOPA01. The sequence goes on from CATOPA010000082.1 coordinate 5,289, forward strand.
CTTCTCCACCATAACCATAAGTTTCCATGATGTATCCACCATCTACGACTTCTAAGACACGCCAATTAAATGAATTTGCTTCTTCTTCAGCTTTTTTCTTTTCAGCCTCTTCTTTTTTAATTCTATCAGCCTCTTCTTTTGCTTTTGCTGCAGCAATATCAGCTTTCACACCTTCAGCGATTCCAAAAACACATCCCATTGCTACAACAAGGCTTAAGACAATTGATAAAACTTGTTTTCCAATTTTTTGATTTGTTCTTCCTAAAACTAAAGAGTCAATCCATGGTGTTAACATATTCATCATTAAAATTGAGAATAAAACACCTTCTGGATAGTTAGCTTTTAAACGAATAATCATTGTTAAGAAACCTAAACCAATACCAAACAAAATCTTTCCTAGTGGACTTGTTGGTGATGTCACTGGATCTGTTGCCATAATAACAGCTCCAAAAACAATTCCTCCCATGCAAAGTTGCATAAATGGATAAGTTGCAATATCTAATCCACAAGCAGCTGCATATACAGCAGATAAAACAAGAACAGTTCCCATATAAGCAACAGGAATTCTTGCATCAAAGACTTTTCTCACTGCTAAGAAAATACCAACAAGTAAGATAATCCAAATACATGTTTCACCTAATGTTCCACCATGATTTCCTAAGAAAAGATCCATTAAAGTATATTGGAAAGCTTCTCCGCCCATCCAGTTTGTTCCTGCCAAAGCAGCAGCTGGAGTGGCAGCAGTTGTAATATCAAATCCACCAGAAGTGATAGGTTTCATCGCTTCAATATAAGGTAATAATTTATCACCAAATGATAAGTGAACAATGACACGTCCTACCAAAGCTGGATTAAAGATATTACTTCCAAATCCACCAAAAACTAATTTTCCTAAGAAAATTGAAATAAATGATCCAATTGCAACAACATATAATGGTGTTCCAATTGGTAATGTTAATGCAAAAATAATTGATGTTACCCAAGGAAAACTATTTTTTAATTGTTCTACAATATTTTCCTTATGAATCAATGCCCATACCACTTCAGTAACCAATCCAACACCAACAGAAACAAGATAAATCAATGCTGCTGCCATCATTGGTTCATTAGATGAGTAATTATAATATAAATTATATAATGAATATGCAACAATCACCAATAAACCGATTGTTAAATCTCTCATAATACGATGAGTAGAAAGTTTTTGACGATAGTTTGGTGATGTTCTTTGTAAAGTTATTTTCATGACATTCCCTCCCTATGCATTCTTTCTCTTTTGTGCTAATTGAACACGACGTTTTGCTTTAGCAACCATATCTGTCACTTCAATCTTACTTGGACAAATATAAGTACACATACCACATTCAACACAACGATCAACTTCTAATTTTTCTAATAATTCTACATTTGCACCTTTTTCACCTTGCATAATACGCACTGGCTGTAAATGTGCAGGACAATGTAAAGTACATTCGCCACATTTTAAGCATGGTAATGGTTTTATATTTTCTTTCTTCAATACAGTAATAGCGTTACAATATGGGTAAATAACAAAAGTATCATTCATGACTGATTTCCCCATCATTGGTCCACCACCAAGCAAGAAACCTTCAGTTTCATCATAAGGATCTTCAATATACCCACCAATTTTTTCAATAATATAGTTCACTGGTGTTCCCACAGCAACTTCAACGTTTTGTGGATTAACCACTCCATTACCAGAGAAAGTCACAACTCTATGAGTAATAGGTTCACCATTTCTAATTCCTTTTGACAAAGCAATAGCTGTTGATGAGTTATTGACAATCACTCCTATTTCTGCAGGAAGTTTATCATATTCCTTTTTAAAGACTGTTTCAACTAATACTCTTTCCCATCCCATAGGATAGCGATCAGGAACTTCCTTAGGTTCAATTGATGGATAATTTTTTGCTTCTTCTACAAGCATTTCCATTAAATCAGGTTTATGTTCCTTAATTGCAATAATTGCTTTTTTAGCATCAGCTGCTTTCATTAAGAATTGTGTTCCATCAAACAAAGCTTTGATATCTCTCTTCATTGCAAGATGATCACTTGTTAAAAATGGTTCACACTCAACACCATTAATTAAAATTGTATCAATATTTTCAGGATGTGAATATTTAATATATGTTGGAAATCCTGAACCTCCCAAACCAATAAGCCCCAGTTCCTTGATTGCTTCAAACACTTCTGATTGACTCATATCATCAGGATTGCTAACTTCAATAGCTTTTACTCTCTCATCCTTATGATCATTTTCAATCACAATATGCTGTTGTAATCGTTTTGAAACATGCATTCTCTTTTCAATTCCCTTTACAGTTCCAGAAACAGATGAATAAATAGGGACATACATACTCTTACGAGTTGCTAGTTTTGTTCCTATACATACATGATCTCCCTCTTTGACATGAACATCAAAGTCAGTAGCCATTCCTAAAACAAGGGGAATATAAACAACGTCTGGTGCTTCTATCGACAAAATAGGCTTATCTTTTGTAAGACCTTTTTGTCCATTTAATTTTACTTTTCCTTTTCCAGATAAAATTGACATTGTATCCCTCCTAATACCAATCTATTATATCATTTCAACCATATTTTGCAATGACTTTCACATGCGAAAATCATTTAATCGACATTTTTTCAAAAGAAAAGAAGCGTAGTATTTCGCTTCTTCAAATTATTTTCTATGTAATTTAACAATTGTTTCCACTTTTGCAGAATAAGGTAAGATATCTAATGGAATTATTGTCTCTATATCATAATACTGTTTTAAGTCTTCCAATCCTTTTGCAAGCGAAGATGAATGATCACTCACAAAAATAATATCTTTCACTTTTGATAAAATAAAGCTTTGTTGCATCGCTTGAGTTAACTCTTCACCTCTCACCACAACAACATCATAACATTTCTTTTTACAAGATAAAACGACTGCCTCATCAATATTTTTACATGCAAATGATACATTTTCCTTATGTAAGAACTTTGCATTATCTTTAGCATCTCTTATATGATAACTTTTTTCATCAAAAGCAGTTATTTCATTATCTATAGATAATTCCATTAATCCAATACCACAATTCAGCGATAAAACAGAAGCATCTTTAGGAATAAATGATCTTATGATATCTAATTTCAATTTTTCCATTTCAGGATGAAGTGGAAATTCAGACTTGATAGAATAAAGATATTTTTGATCAAAACATTGAAAAGGAAGATAAGATTCACCATAAATCTTTTTATATCCTTGCTTTTCAAATTCTTGATATCTTGATGTATTCACTGTATAAAAAATACTCTTAACCTCTTCAATTTTAGCAATTTCTTTTGTTGCTTCTTCTTTGATTCCATTTTCACCAGTTACAAAAACAATCTGCAGCTTATTATCAATATTTCTTAATTTAATAAAACGAAGTCCTTTTTTTATTTTATCATTATAATCTCTCACTTGATATTTATTTAAAATGTCTTCTATTTTTTGTAAACAACTATTAACTACAGGATCTTGCATTGCACATTGATCCATCAATGTAAGATATTTGGTTGCTCTTTGATAAATTCCTACATGAATTTTTCCCTTAAAATATGTGACTGGCAAAGCAATAACTTGCTTATACCCATTGATTTTTTTAGCAGGATAAACTTTTTTAATTGGCAGTTCATCAACATGAAAACTTGTATATTTTTTTAAAGCATCTTTTAAAATTCCTTTTTTATATGCTAAATGCTGTTGATATGCCAAACATGTTAATGCACATCCCTGACAGTTCCCACTTTCTTTACAAAATGATTTTTCACGATATTTTGAAGTCTGTACATAATTAACCACTTGACCTTTTAAGAATTTTCTATTTTTCTCAACGATTTCAACATCAACAATTTCTTCAGGTAAAGCATTTTCAATAAAGCAAATTTTTTTATCAATATAACCAATACCTTCTCCATTAATA
>CATOPA010000083.1 GCA_951801965.1 uncultured Erysipelotrichaceae bacterium
ATATAGAAATTGTTTCTTATGAGAATCAGTATCCTTTTAAGAATCTTCATGGCAGAGATATACAGATAGATGTTCTTGTGAAAACAGAAGATCATCATTATATCAATGTAGAAGTTCAAAGGCAAAGTCAAGGAGCTGTTCCACAAAGAGCTAGATATCATCAGAGTCTTATAGATAGTTATGTCTTTAAGAAAGGAAAGAGATGGAATGAAATTCCATCAGTCACAGTCATCTTTATAACAGAGGAAGATGTCTTAAAGAAAGGCTTACCTATCTATCACATCAATAGAACTATAGAAGAAACAGGAGATAAGTTTAAAGATGGGACAGAGATAATATATGTCAATTCCAGTATACAGGAAGAAAGTCATTTAGGAAGATTAATGCATGACTTTATGTGTGAAAAAGCAGATGACATGTATTATGAAGTTTTAAGAAACAGAGTGAAATATTATAAAGAGAATCAGGAGGGAAGAAGAGAGATGTGTGAAATCATGGATAATATTAGAAATAAAGGAAGGCTTGAAGGCTTAGCCGAAGGAAAAATTGTAGGTCTAGCAGAAGGCAAGATGAATACTTTGATTAATACTTTGGTTCAGTTGCTTAAACAAAAATTGGGTTCATTAACACCAGAGATAGAGATACAGATACAGAAAAGTACAGAGAAGCAGTTAAATGAATTAACAATTCATATTTTTGATGTAGAAAATGAAGAAGATATTATAAAAGTTTTAGCTTGTTAAGTGACATAAAGATGAAATAAAAGAGTAGGATTTCCTACTCTTTATGATTTTCTATAATGCGTTTTGTTACAATATCAGGAGCAAATTCATATCCTAAAAACTCCATATCAAAGAAACCTTGACCTTGAGTCATTGATCTTAAATCAACAGCATAATTCATGACTTCTTCTTGAGGTGCTTCGGCAGTAATTTTAATCATACCATCATCTAAAACATCACTTCCTATGACACGAGCACGCTTCTTATTAAAACTACTCATAATATCACCAGTATAATGCTCATCTACATAAACGTGTAAAGTCATATATGGCTCTAATAAAGTAGGTTTTGCTTTAGGAAGTGCTTCTTTGAAACACATCTGAGTTGCTGTTTTGAATGCCATTTCTGAAGAATCGACACTATGATAAGATCCATCAATTAATGTAGCTTTGATACCTAAAACAGGATATCCAGCTAAAACACCAGCCTTTGTTGCTTCAATAAGACCTTTTTCAACTGCTGGAAAATAAGCTTTTGGAACAGCTCCACCAAAAACTTTTTCCTCAAACACATAGGAAACATCATAATCATTTAATGCTTCAAAGGTTATTTCTACATCACCATATTGACCATGTCCACCAGATTGCTTTTTATACTTATAACGATGTGTAGTTTGCCCTCTAATTGTTTCACGATAAGGAATAATGATATCAGTTAAATCAACCTCAACTTTGAACCTTTCTTTAAGTTTAGCAACAACTGTTTCAATATGAATATCTCCAATACCATATAAACATTGCTGTTTTGTTTCAGGATTGTTCTCAAATTTTAATGTTTTATCCTCCTCTAAAAGTTTAGAAAGTGCGTTTGTGATTTTCTCTTCATTATTTTTTCCCTTTGGTTTCATTGCTTTACCAAAGTAAGGACGAGAAAAAGAAATAGGTTCATAAATAACACGATAATCTAAAGTGCATAAAGTATCATTTGTTTGAGTATATGTGAGTTTAGACAAAGCACCAATATCACCAGCATTTAAAGAATCAACTTCAATCAATTCTTTTCCTTTCATCATGTAAAGCTTATTAATTCTTTCTACTTCTTTTTTATTAACATTATATAGTGACATACCTGCTCGAATAGAACCAGTGCATACTTTAAATAAAGAGATTCTTCCTACAAAAGGATCAGCAATTGTTTTAAAAACAAATAATGATGGTGGCAATACCTCGTTGAATCCAATAAGATCTTCCTCACCAGTTTCTTCATTTTTAACAATCATTGAATTGACCATATCACCTGCTGCACTAAAAAATGCAACCATTGAATTTAAAATAATTTGAATTCCTATTTGATTTGTCCCACATAAAACAGGAATCAATGTTTTGTTCATAACACCTTGTCTCAAAGCCCAAGAAATTTCTTCTTTTGTGAATGGTTCCTCATTAATATATTTTTCCAATAATTCATCACTTGTATTAGCAACTGCTTCGTCAATCATATTTTTAATTGGCAGAATTTCATCCCACATATTTTCAGGAATTGGGCAGGCATGAGTTTTTTCACCTTCAAAATAACGTCCTTCCATTTTAGCAACATTAACATAACCCACCATTTTGTTTCCTTCCATAATAGGAACTTGAATAGGTGCTATAGCTTTTCCATAAGTCTTTTTTAAATTTTCTAATTTTTGTTGATAAGCAGCATTAGGATAATCTAAACCACTGACATAAATTATTTTTGCTTTATCTCTTGCCTTATGCATAGCTTGCTTTGTTCCTACACTAATGCTTTCTGTTGCTGGAACAATAATTAATGCACTTTCAGCAACTTTCAAAGCTGCTTCAACTTCACCAACAAAGTCAAAAGCACCTGGTGTATCTAATAAATTAATTTTGCATTCTTCCCATTCTAGAGGAATGATTGATAGACCAATAGATGCTTGTCTTTTGATTTCCTCAGGTGAGTAATCACTAAGCGTATTTCCATCTTCAACTCTTCCAATACGATTTGTAATACCTGCACGATAAGCCATTGCTTCAATGACACTCGTTTTGCCACTACCAGAGTGGCCTAATACAACAACATTTCCAATTTCATTTGAGTGATAAGCTCTCATTTTGTATCACGCTCCTTTTTTTAATTTTATCATAAAATATATAAATAGAAAACGGTTACATCATAAAAATGTTGAAATTTATAAAAAAAATGTTATGATGAATGCATAGGAGGATATATATATGGAAGTTGCATTAATTATTATTTTGTTTTTATCCAATGCTATAGCATTAGACTGTTTGTACAATCATAGAGTAAAAACAACAGGAGCATTTATTGTTCTTAATTTGTGTTTAACAGTTGCTATTGCATATCAATTTCAACAAATGCAGAAAATTGGTTATATACTTTTAACTTTAGTTGGGATTATTATTTTATTTTTTGGTGTAAAATTTTATTTAAAGAAAAAGAAGCAAGAAGATTTTATCGTAGGTGAAAATCTTATTGAAAGTGAGGATAAAGATTAATGAAAAAAGTTCTTTTTGAAATTGAAATGGAAAATGGAAAGGTCATGAAAGGAGAACTTTATCCTGAAGTAGCGCCTATAACAGTTCAAAATTTCATTGGGCTTATTGAGAAACATTTTTATGATGGATTGATTTTCCATCGTGTTATTCCTGGATTTATGATTCAAGGTGGTGGAGTTGATAGCCAAATGAATCAAAAAAGCTGTCCTTCTATTTATGGTGAGTTTGATAGTAATGGATTTCATAATTCATTATTGCATACAAGAGGAGTCATTTCTATGGCACGTACAATGATTAAGGATTCAGCAAGCTCACAGTTTTTTATTATGCATGAGGATGCCCCTCATTTAGATGGAGAGTATGCTGCTTTTGGGAAGATCATTGAAGGAATGGATGTCGTAGATGAAATTGCAAATGTAGAAACAAATCATGCTGATTGTCCATTGACACCTGTTGTTATAAAGACGATGAGAAGACTTCCATGATTTTCTTTTATTTAGCAAATTGTCCATATTGTATCAAAGTGAATCAATGGCTAGAAGAACTTTATTTAGAAGATAGTCGTTTTCAAAAGATACCTATTGAAAAAATAGAGGAATCTTTATATCCTCAAAAAGCTGAGCAATATGATTATTATTATTATGTTCCTTGCTTTTATGAAGGGGATAAGAAGATACATGAAGGAATCATATCAAAAGAAGAATTGAGGGAAATTTTAAATAATTATTTAAGGAGATAACAAAAATGAATATTTTGGTAACTGGTGGAGCAGGGTATATAGGAAGTCATATTTGTGTTGAACTTATTGAAGCAGGACATAATGTTATTGTCATTGATGATTTTTCTAATTCAAAACCAGAAGTACTTGGATATATTAGGGACATTACTGGCAGAGATGTTAAATTTTATGAATTTAATATTTTAGATGAAGAAAAAACAGAACGTGTTTTTCAAGAAAATCAAATTGATTCTATTATTCATTGTGCAGCTTTTAAGGCAGTTGGAGAATCAGTGATAAAACCAATTGAGTATTATACAAACAATTTGACAACAACTTTAATTATGACAAAAATGATGCGTGACTATCATGTCAAAAACATTGTTTTTAGTTCTAGTGCAACAGTTTATGGAGATCCAGAAACTGTTCCACTCACTGAAGAAAGTCGCTTGGGAGAAACAACGAATCCATATGGAACAAGTAAAGCGATGATGGAAAGAATATTAACTGATGTACAACATGCTTATAAAGATATGTCAGTAACACTATTACGTTATTTTAATCCAATTGGAGCGCATGCTTCAGGCTTGATTGGGGAGGATCCTAAAGGAATCCCTAATAACTTGATGCCTTATATTATGAAAGTCGCAACTGGTGAATTACCTTGCCTTGGTGTTTTTGGGGATGATTATGATACATCAGATGGAACAGGAGTAAGGGATTACATCCATGTTGTTGATTTAGCAAAAGGTCATGTTTTGGCAATTGAAAAATATACAGAACCAGGTGTTCATATTTGTAATTTAGGCACTGGTAAAGGTTATAGCGTTTTAGAAATTGTCAAGACATTTGAAAAAGTTAATGGCGTAAAGGTGAATTATGAGATAAAAGCAAGGCGTCCTGGTGATATTGCAACTTGTTATGCAGATCCAACGCGTGCAAAACAACAACTTGGTTGGGTCGCAGAAAAAACACTTGATGATATGTGTAGAGATACTTGGAACTTTGCGAAAAAGCAAACCTGTGATAAATAGTCATAGGTTTTTTATTTTCTTTTGATGAAAGAATGGTAAAGAAAAATCAGTATGATATAATAGTTTAAAAGGAGTGGATAATAATGGTGAGAAAGCATTATGTTTTTCATGGAAGAGTTCAGGGTGTGGGTTTTAGAATAACAGCTTATCAAAAGGCTATTCAATTTCATTTGACAGGATGGATTAGAAATCTTAGTGATGGTACTGTAGAAGCATGTTTTCAAGGAAATAAGGAGGCTATTGAAGACTTAATCCGATACATGCAAACGATCCGATATATTAAAATTGAAAAGATGGAAATTGAAGAAATAAGTGTTTTAAATGATGAAAAAAGTTTTGAAATGAAATATTAATTTTTATCTCTTTTCTTTTGTATGAAAATAGGCTATAATAATATATATAATCATATGAAAAGAATAACAGAAATCAAAAAGTGTTGATTTTATCGATACTTTTTGATTTTCTTTGTGAGAAATAAAAAAAGTGTTATGGATGGTGCATATCCCTTTTCAGTTATGAAAAGATATGTTAAACTTGTTGTTACATAGAGAAAGATAGCATATATGAGTGTATGTCAATATAGAGGAGGAAAGATGTATGAAAATCATTAAACGTAATGGGGCAGAAGTGACATTTGATGAATTGAAAATTACTGCAGCAATTCAAAAAGCAAATCAGGAGGTTGTTGAAACAGAAAGGCTAACTGAAGAAGATATTGATAATATGACAAATAATGTAAAATATCAATGTGAAAAAATAAAGAGAGCCTTAAGTGTTGAAGAAATTCAAAACTTAGTAGAAGATGAAATTATGAAACTTAATGCTTTTTCTGTTGCTAGAAAATATATTACATATCGTTATAAAAGAGCATTAGTTCGTAAAGCTAACACAACTGATGAACAAATTTTGAGTTTAATTGAATGTGACAATGAAGAGGTTAAACAAGAAAATTCAAATAAGAATCCTACTGTGAATAGTGTTCAAAGAGATTATATGGCAGGAGAAGTGAGTAAAGATATTACAAAACGTTTATTGTTGCCAGAAGATATTGTGAAGGCACATGAAGAAGGAATTATTCATTTCCATGATTCAGATTATTTTGCTCAACATATGCACAATTGCTGTTTAGTGAATTTAGAAGATATGTTGCAAAATGGAACAGTTATTAGTGAGACAATGATTGAAACACCAAAAAGTTTTTCTACAGCATGTAATATAGCTACACAGATTATTGCACAAGTTGCAAGTTCACAATATGGTGGTCAAAGTATCAGCTTATCTCATTTAGCTCCTTTTGTTGATATTAGCAGACAAAAATTAAGAAAAGAAGTTCGTGAGGAATTTGAGGCTGAAGGTATTGTTGTGAGTGAGGAACAAATTAATAAGGTTGCTGAACAAAGAGTACGCAAAGAAATTAATCGTGGTGTTCAAATGATTCAATATCAAGTCATTACATTGATGACAACAAATGGTCAAGCACCTTTTGTGACTGTATTTATGTATCTTAATGAAGTTGAAGAAGGACAAGTTAAAGATGACTTAGCAATGATTATTGAAGAAACATTGAATCAAAGAATTTTAGGTGTGAAAAATGAAAAAGGAATTTATATTACACCAGCTTTCCCTAAGTTAATTTATGTTTTAGAGGAAGATAATGTTCATGAAGATAGTAAATATTGGTATTTAACACAATTAGCAGCAAAATGTACGGCAAAACGCATGGTTCCTGATTATATTTCTGAAAAAATTATGAAGGAACTTAAAGTAGATAAGAATAATGAAGGACATTGTTATACATGTATGGGATGCCGTAGTTTCTTAACACCATATGTTGATCCACAAACACAGAAGGCAAAATATTATGGTCGTTTTAATCAAGGTGTTGTAACTTTAAACTTGGTTGATGTCGCTTGTTCTTCTAAAGGAGATATGAAAAACTTCTGGAAGATTATGGATGAAAGGTTAGAACTATGCTATCGTGCTTTGATGTGTCGTCATAACCGTTTAAAAGGAACACCTAGTGATGTTGCACCTATTTTATGGCAATATGGTGCTCTAGCAAGACTGAAAAAAGGTGAAACTTTAGATAAGTTATTATATGGTGGATATTCAACAATTTCTTTAGGATATGCTGGTCTTTGTGAATGTGTAAAATATATGACAGGAAAATCACATACAGATCCTGAGGCAACACCATTTGCATTAAAGGTAATGCAATATTTAAATGATCAATGTGCAAAATGGAAGGCACAAGAAAATATTGATTTTAGTTTATATGGAACACCTATTGAATCAACAACATATAAATTTGCGAAATGCTTACAAAAACGTTTTGGAAAAATTAAAGGAGTTACTGATAAAAACTATATTACAAATAGTTATCATGTCAATGTTTCAGAAGAAATAGATGCTTTTTCAAAGTTGACTTTTGAATCTCAATTTCAAAAATTATCTCCAGGTGGAGCGATTAGTTATGTAGAAGTTCCAAATATGCAAGATAATATTGAGGCTGTTTTGGCAGTTATGAAACATATTTATGATCATATTATGTATGCTGAATTAAATACAAAGAGTGATTATTGTATGGAATGTGGTTATGATGGAGAAATTCAAATTAAAGAAGATGATGGAAAATTGATTTGGGTTTGTCCATGCTGTGGAAATACAAATCAGGATAAAATGAGTGTTGCTAGACGTACTTGCGGATATATAGGTACACAGTTCTGGAATCAAGGAAGAACACAAGAAATTAAGGAAAGAGTTCTTCATTTGTAATATGAATTATGCAACAATAAAATACAATGATATAGCTAATGGAACAGGGGTGAGAGTTTCACTCTTTGTTTCTGGTTGTACTCATCGTTGTCCTGAATGCTTTAATGAAGTCGCATGGGATTTTCATTATGGTCAAGAATTTACTGAAGAGACAATTGAAAACATCATAGAGGCTTTACGACCTTCTCATATTAAAGGATTAAGTTTGCTTGGTGGAGAACCTATGGAAACTTCAAATCAGATAGGGTTGTTGCCACTTCTAAGAAGGTTTAAGGCAGAGTATCCTCATAAAGATATTTGGTGTTATACAGGATATGTATATGAAGATTTTTTAACTGGTGGAAAACGACATATAGAGATAACAGATGAGTTGTTGAGTTATATAGATATTTTGGTAGATGGACCATTTTTACTTGAAAAAAAGAATATTCGATTAAAGTTTAGAGGCTCAGAAAATCAGAGAATTATTGATATGAAGCAGACTTCTAAAGAACATAAAATTATTTTGTGGAAAACAAATTAATTGATGTTCTTTTTTTCTTTTTTTTATAAATATATTTTTGTTTTGTGTAAAAAGTAAAAATTATAATCATAAAAAATGAAAAAATCCTAAAAATAGAGTGACTTTTTGAAAGAAATTATATATAATGATAAGGCAGTGAAAGGAGGGTTCCTATTGTGAAAGAAGGTATTAGAAGAGAATATAAGAAGCAATATGATGCTTCTAGTAAAAGAATAGATGTTGTAGATGTACCAGAGTTTAATTTTATAATGATTGATGGAATAGGGAATCCAAATGTTGATGAATTCAAATTGAAATCTGAAGCTTTACATATTTTATCTAAAGCAATTAAAGATTATTTTAAACAAGAGGTTGATCTCTTATATTTGATTTCTCCCTTGGAAGGTTTATGGGACACATATGATAACAGTCAATTTGATGTGACAAGAAAAAAAATGATTAAGTTTACATTAATGATTGCTCAACCTAAGATGTTAGATGAAGAGACATTTGAAATGATCAAAGAACATGTAGTGTTAAAAAAAGATAATCCTTTTATTGTTGATGTTTATCTAAAGAGGATGAAGGAAGGCCGCTGTGTTCAAATGTTGCATAGAGGTGCCTATAATATGGAAATTAATACGACAAAGCAAATTATGGAGTATATAACAATTCAAGGAATGAAGCTTATTGGATTGCATCATGAAATTTATTTGAATGATCCAGATAAAGTGACAAAAGATAAGCTAAAAACAATTGTGAGATATGCAATAGAGGAAGAAGGAGTTTAACCTTCTTTTCTTATACAATAGAAAAAGTTATAGAGATGAGTGAATAAGTATTCTATAATAATGTTAGAAAATTAAGAAATAATTATTTTAGATATGAAAAATAAATTA